>JAIKVO010000033.1 GCA_024685655.1 Treponemataceae bacterium | reverse complement strand
ATGGAAAATAGTATATATGGAGGGAAATGTGATGAAGCATTTTAAATGGATGTTGACGGTTTTACTTCTTGTAACCACGATATGTTTTATGGCTTGTACATCTACAAAAGCAGACGGTTCAGGGGGAGACACAGTTGAAATTGCGGCAGAACCTGCTGCTACCAGCAATGTTGTCGAGATTATGTTTAATGGCGGTACTTCTGTTGCTTATACTTCGGATCTTTCTCTTACAGAAGAGCAGAAATCAAAAGCCATTGCCGTAATTTACAAAACGGATGGCGACAAAGCTTACGGAGTAGGGTTAGTTCAAAATACGAACGGTCTTGCATGGTGTTTAAATTCCGCAAAAGGATTTGGAACTAAAATCACTGATATCTTGTGTACTGTGAGCAGAAGCGGCGATGACAGAAACGGCGAAAATCTATCATTTACGGGCGACACAGATGGCAGTGACAATTTTGCAAAAATAGGTGAAGCTCTTGGGGCCGATAACGATACAGATGATTTAAGCAAATATCCTGCCTTTGGGTTCGCAATTAATTATAAAGATAATGCCGACAGTCACGTTGCTGGAACAGCCTACGAAACAGGCTGGTATTTGCCGACAATTTCAGAAATGTACGATATCTGGAAAGAAAAGGAAACTGTAAACGCTGCAATTGCTTTATGCGGTGGAACTCAGTTCAGCAACAGATGGTACTGGACATCGACACAATATGACGAAAACGATGGTGCGTGTTGGTTCGACTTCTCTAATTCCGGCGACGGGCGCAACGTCAAGCTGGAACCCACCAACGCTGTCTGCGCCATCCGTGAGTTTTAACGCCACGCAAGGGCATGGAGCAGCTGCGAAGCAGGCTACTGGACTGAGCGAGATTGCGTAGCAAACGAGCGAAGGAAGCAGCTGACCGTTAGGGAACTGCGGAACGCCCGGTTTTGCCCGCTTGTCGGGCAAAATGCGCCTATCTCCCTTAAAAAATCTTTAGAAGTTAGTTGCAATTAACTGGAAAACGAGTATAATGTTAGCTGGCACTAACAAATAGCTTCTGCTAACTTTACAGAGACTCTTTTTCTTTGGCGAAGCTTTTTGTTCGTGTCTTGCGCATTCTTGGCGCATTATTACCGCAAAGATTTTCAAGGAGGATTCTATGGCAGACGGTGGAAAAAAGTTTCTTTGGGGTGTTGTTGCAGGTCTTGCTGCTGCGGCTCTTATCAAAACTGATACATTCAGAAAAGGCTGTGCTAAAGTCATAGCCGGCGGTATTCAGCTCAAAGACGATGCAAAAGAGTATTTTGAGACAATAAAAGAAGATGCCGAGGACGCAAAAGCCGAAAAAGACGCAGAAAAATAGGTAAAGGCATAAAATGGATTTTACAGTAAAGCATTCTCTGCCGGGGCGAATCCGAATCCGCTACGACAAAAAAAATATTTCTAGGCGGCAGGCAGCTCTGGCGTACAGTCTGCTTTCTGTTCAAGAAGGAATGACTGACGTTTCCGTGAATTACACGACAGGCTCATTCCTCATCTTTTATGATACAAAAAAACTTTCCGAAAAGCATATCCGCGCGTATTTTCTAGCTCTTTCGGAAAAATATTTGGACAACAAAGAAATGCTCGATGCCGTGGACGAGCCGTCTGAGCAGGAGAGCCTTGTCTTTGACCTTGCAGTTATGACAGCGATGCACTACATAAAGCAGATTCTTCCGCTTCCTGTGCGCGTCCTTCTGCGTGTTTTGGCTGTAGGGCCGCGGATACTTAATGGTGTTGAGCAGATCGCGAGGGGAAACTTCTTTAAGTCCGAAGTGCTCGATGCGGCGGCGATTTCAATGGCACTGCTTACAGGTGACACGAAAACAGCGTCGAACATCAATTTTCTTTTGAATATAGGCGACACAATCGAAGATTTCACAAAAAAGAAGTCATATGGTGACCTTGCCGCGCGGCTTCTTTCCCAGAATGACCAAGTTCAGCTTGTAGAACAGAAAAAAGGGAAAAATGGGAAAAACGGTGGCGAGATTACGGAAAAAACAGTGCCGCTTTCTGTAGTGAAAAAAGGCGATGTTGTTGCGGTTCGAACTGGCAACGTAATCCCAGTAGATGGAACTGTTCTGCGCGGCGAGGGGCTTGTGAACCAGGCTTCTATAACCGGCGAGCCTCTTGCCGTTGAAAAACACGCCAAAAGTTCCGTTTTCGCGGGTACAATCGTGCAGGAAGGCGAGCTTTTTGTCGAAGTCCGAGCGGTAGGCAGCCAGACCAAAGTTCAGAACATCCTTTCTATGATAGATAATTCCCAGCAGCTAAAAGTCTCTTCGCAGGTACGCTCGGAGCGTCTTGCGGACTCGCTTGTAAAATACAACTTTCTTCTTTCGCTCGCCGTGCTTCTTTTTACGCGCGATTTGACAAAAGTAATGGCGACGCTGATGGTTGACTATTCGTGTGCAATGAAGCTTGCGTCGCCTATCGCTGTTCTTAGCGCGATGAAAGAAGCCGCCGAAAACGGAATTATCGTAAAAGGCGGCAAGTTCCTGGAGAATGCTTCGTTGGCGGACACCGTAGTTTTTGACAAAACTGGAACGCTGACTGCCGCCACGCCGCAGCTTTCGCGGATTATTGCGTCCGGAGACCGAAGCGAGGACGATGTGCTATCGGTCGCCGCCTGTCTTGAGGAGCATTTTGCGCACCCAATAGCGAACGCAGTTGTTTTTGCCGCATTGAAACGCGGAATTCTACACCCGGAAAATCATGCGAAAGTTGAGTACATTGTTGCGCACGGCATAGCTACGACGTTAAACGGCAAAAAACTTGTTATAGGAAGCCGCCATTTTGTTTTTGACGACGAAAAAGTACGTGCGCCCGACGAACTTGAAGTTATTCAAAAAAAGGCTTTGGAAAACGGAGAATCGCTTTTGTATCTTGCAGAAGAGAAGGAGCTTATCGGAGTTTTTGCGATAAACGACCCGGTGCGCAAGAACGCGCCGCAAATAATAAAAAAGCTTCATAAAAGCGGAATCAAAAACTGCGTGATGATTACAGGCGATGATGAGGGGGCGGCAAGGAATGCGGCGAAAATCACCAAAATAGACAGCTACATTTCACGCGCTCTGCCTGAGGATAAGTTCAATTTTATTGAGGAACAAAAGAAACTTGGACATAAAGTAATTATGATTGGCGACGGAATTAACGACGCGCCAGCCCTTGCCGCCGCCGACACCGGAGTTGCTATGGGAGACTGCGCGGACATCACCGGCGAGACGGCCGACATTATACTTTCCGGCGACGACGGACTTGAGAGCTTGTACAAAACGCGTGTTCTTGGCACAAGACTCATGGAAAAAATTGATACGAATAACCGTGGAATTGTCGCCGTAAACACGACTTTCATGATGCTTGGGCTTTTTGGCATAATATCGCCGTCGGTCGCTGCGATCCTTCACAACGCTTCAACAGTTGCTTTCAGCGTGAACGCAATGAAGCCGGTGCTGAACGTGCGGGAATAAGGTTTATTAACAATGCAGTACAATTATTTTCCCGGCCGGCTTCGGTTCCGTGACCCGGTTTTGCGCGACGGCGACATAAGAAATGCCGCGCTCGAAGTTTTGAAGCTTATTTGTCCGGCGGCGGAAATCACTTACAAGGAAAGCACGGCGAGTATTCTTGCGGTTTATCCGCCGGAAGCAGTGAACCCCGACAACCTGAAGCCGCTTGGTCCTTTGCTTTTGAAAATAGAGCCGAAAATCCGCTTTTATACGCCGAAAAAGAAGGACGAAATTCTTTCTGGCATAGCGGAAATAAAAACAGCCGTACGCAAGGGATTGTAGGGATTGTTCGTGCGGCAAGGACGACGCACGAACATCGCGCAAGGGCATGGAGCAGCTGCGAAGCAGGCCACTGGACTGAGCGAGATTGCGTAGCAAACGAGCGAAGGAAGCGGCTGACCGTTAGGGAACTGCGGAACGCCCGGTTTTGCCCGCTTGTCGGGCAAAATGCGCCCTGAATCGTGAACGCGGAATTCTACATAGCCAGAAGCTCTGAACGCATGTCCATAACGTTCTTGTAAAGTTTTGAATAGTCTGTGTCCGTCTTTGCGCGAAGAAGCTCTGTCATCTCGCAAATAACATTGTAAAGCGGATCAATCCCAAGATTCCCGATTACGCCTTTAATAGAATGACACAATGTGAAAGCGGCTTCATAATCCTTTGCGTCGAGCGCTGCTCCAAGCTGCTCAAAACGAGGCTCGTTCAAGCCCATTCCCACAAGCTTGATATAAAAATCATCCTTGTTCATACAGCGGGCAAGCGCTGTTTTTGTATCTGCTCCAAAGGCGGCAAGTTTTTCTACTGTAATCATTTATCAGCTCCCACAAACTTTCCCATTTCTTCGGGCGGAATTGGCTTAGAAAAATAGTATCCCTGGATTATGTCGCAGCCGGCAGCTTGAGCATCTTGTATTCTTCTTCTGTTTCTACACCCTCCGCTACGACTGGAACGCCGAGATTCCTTGCAATTTCAAGAACAAGTTCCACAAGCTTCATGTCCTTGTTACCGGGTTTGATGTTGCGGATAAACGCCTTGTCCATTTTGAGCGCGTCAATCGGCATGGAAGTGAGCATATTGAGCGATGAGTAGCCCGAACCAAAGTCGTCCATTTCAACTTTGTGGCCGAGCGAACGCAAGTTTTCAACAACGTCTATTATATGCTTAGAATCTTCGGTGTATGCGGATTCCGTGATTTCGAGCATATAGTCGCATGGAGACAAGCCGTTTTCATTAACGATTTTCGTGATGAACTCCGTCATGTCAGGCGCGGCAATGTCAATGCGGGAAACATTCACAGAAACTGGAATTGTAACGCCAAGCTCGTCTTTCCACTTGCGGATTTGACGCGCGGTTTCTTCCCAAACATAGCGGTCGAGCAAGGTGACAAGACCGTTCTCTTCAAACAGTGGAATAAATAGGTCGGGGCGAACAAAGCCGAATTCTGGATGAATCCATCGGACAAGGGCTTCTGCACTGCACAGAACGGGTTTTTCACCTTTTATGTTGAATTTCGGCTGAAAAACGACCTTGAACTGTTTTTGCTCGATCGCGGCCTCAAAATCTTGCAAAAGATGCGCGTCGAAAACTTCTTTTTCCGCCATCTCTTTGTCATATATACAGATTTCTTCGCTGTTCCTGCCGCCTTTCGTGCGGATTGAGTTACACGCTTGCAGCGCGTGGTCGAATCTTGCGATTATCGTGTGCAAATGTTCTGTGTCGGAAAAAGCTCCAAGACGGATTCTTGTTTCCGAGCTTTTCAGGAGCGATGAAAGAGATGCGTTTACAGAATCGATAAAAAGACCGTAGTTTTCGCAATGTGGCGTGTAAATATAGAAGGTATCGGAATCTTTGCGTCCTGCAATACCGCCGTTTTTTTCGAGCACAGAGTGGATTCCGTCTGCCATTGCGGTAAGAACCTTGTCGCCGAAACCGCGTCCTTTCAGTTCGTTCAAAAGATGAAAGCGCGTAAAATTGATGACAATTGCATCCATGTTTTTCTCTGGATAACGCGAATCATAAAGTGAAGCATATTCAAAGAAAAACTTAGGGTTATAAAGCCCGGTAAGCTTGTCGAATTCCGTTGCATGAATCAGTTTTGCATTTTCAAAAAGCTCGATTGAATGGCGTATTCGGGCAAGAATCACTTCCGGCAAATCATATGGCTTTGTAAGAAAATCCGCCACACCAAGGCGCAGGCTTTCAATCTCAGAAGATTTTTCGGACGTAAGCACGATTACAGGAAGCTCGGCGAGCATTCCTTCTTCTTTCATCTGCTTAAGGACGTCGAACCCGGACATGTTCGGCATGAGCAAATCGAGCAGAACAAGAGAAAGCCTGTTGCCGTAAGAACGGACTTTGTTCAAGGCTTCCTCGCCGTCCGCAGCCATTACAACCTTATATTCAGGCTCAAGGATATTTGCGAGCATCTCGCGGTTTGTTATTTCGTCGTCAACAATAAGGATTGTGCGGTCAAATAATTCGTTTGCAGCTTTCATATATGATATTGTAAACCTGATTTTTTGAAAATGCCATTTTTTTGTCGATTTTTGTAGGGATTTGTTTCGGCAAAAATCGTGCCGCCGTACCGATTTGTGCATAGGGGTAAATGGTATTGTCGCGCGATTCGCGCAGAGTGAGGATTTTATTAAATCGCAGTTAGCACTTGCTAACTTTTCTAAAGTGTGATATATTACATTACGGTTAGCGAAAGCTAACAGATGCACAACCAATTTTCTCTTCATGCAAGTTTGCTGTAATCAAATTACTTCTGCAGTGTAAATGGTCAAACGGCAAACTTGCATCTTTTTTTAGGAGGTCTATATGTTAAATAAAGTTGCCATCAGCAATGTTATTGGTCGTGAAATTATCGATTCACGAGGAAATCCTACTGTAGAAGTAGATGTAATTCTTGAAAACGGTGTTCTGGGGCGTGCTGCTGTTCCTAGCGGAGCCAGTACGGGCGAGAACGAAGCTCTTGAACTGCGTGACGGCGATAAATCACGTTATGGCGGAAAGGGTGTTCTTAAGGCAGTAGAGAATGTTAATAAAATCATAGCACCTGCACTTAAATGTGAAAACGTTTTTGAGCAGCGAGCAATTGATATGAAAATGCTCGCGCTTGACGGAACTCCTACAAAGAGCAAGCTTGGTGCAAATGCAATCCTTGGTGTATCGCTTGCAACGGCACAGGCAGCGGCTAAGGCTTTGAATATTCCGCTTTATCGCTATATAGGTGGAGCAAACGCTCATGTTCTTCCTGTTCCAATGATGAACATCATCAATGGTGGTGCTCATTCAGATGCTCCAATCGCTTTCCAGGAATTTATGATTCGTCCTGTTGGTGCCAAAACTGAAAAAGAAGCAATCCGTATGGGAGCAGAAGTTTTCCATGCGCTTGCAAAACTTCTGAAAAAGCGCGGATTGAGCACAGCTGTAGGTGATGAAGGCGGATTCGCTCCGAAGTTTGACGGAATCAACGATGCGCTCGACAGTATTGTTCAGGCAATCAAAGACGCTGGATATAAGCCCGGAGAAGACATTAAAATCGCGATGGACTGTGCCGCAAGCGAGTTCTCCGTAGAAAAGGACGGTAAGTTCTTCTACAACTATAAACAGCTTTCTAACGGAACTCCAAAAGATCCTAACGGAAAAGAACTCTCTGATGATGAGCAGATTGCTTACCTTGAAGAGCTCATCACAAAATACCCGATTGATTCGATTGAAGACGGTCTTGATGAAAATGACTGGGAAGGATGGAAAAAACTTACCGCGCGTATTGGCGACCGCTGCCAGCTTGTAGGAGACGATCTTTTTGTAACAAACGTCAAATTCCTGGAGAAGGGTATTAAGCTTGGTGCCGGAAATTCAATTCTTATTAAGGTAAATCAGATTGGTTCTCTTACAGAAACACTCGAAGCTATTGAAATGGCACATCGTCACGGCTACACTACTGTTACAAGCCATCGCTCAGGCGAAACCGAAGATACTACGATTGCAGATATTGCGGTCGCAACAAACAGTGGTCAGATTAAGACAGGTTCTATGAGCCGCACAGACCGCATGGCAAAGTACAACCAGCTTATCAGAATTGAAGAAGAGCTTGGCGATACTGCCGTTTATGGTTATAAGAAGTTTTAATTAGCTGTTCACATCTCTCGTTGCTCAGGTAATTGGTTTTAATTGCCTGAGCAACCTCCTTTCATTTTTTTTGATTTTTATTTCCATCCAATATTTCTTGCTTTTTTGCGCTTCTGACAAATCGGGTTTTCGGCATTTTGTTTGTCCGAAAAAACGTTTTACTTGACAGTTTTGTTAGCTTGTGCTAACTTACTTTTGTTATCTTGCGACCAAATATTACAAAATAGTCGCAAGAGTTAGTGGGCAATGAGCCGGTGTCTTAATTATCAAGAGGTGTATTTGAATGAAAACTAAATCTAAGAAACCTGTTAAGCAAAAAGAGGGGATTGCAAGATTGTTTGAGCTTGCCGGGAAAAAGAAGGGAAAACTTGTTGCTGCAAGTTTGTTTTCCGTAATTTCTTCTTTTTCTAGAATAATCTTTTATTTTTCAATTTATTCGGTTATAAAAATTGTTCTGCAAAATTATTCAAATATCGCGAGTATAGACAAAATGATAATCATAAAATATTCGCTTGTAAGTTTAGTCGGAATTATTTTATATGCTGTTTGTGCCTTTGTATCATCTTCTATTTCGCATGTAGCAGCTTATGATCTTTTATACGAAATAAGAATTGCGCTAATGGAAAAAATGTCCAGAATTTCTGCGGGATTTTTTGATTCCGTGACTCAAGGCTCAATAAAAAAAATAATGGCAGACGATGTTGAGTCAATTGAAGAATTTGTGGCGCATAGCTTCTCGGAGCTTGTGGCTGGTATTGCGACTCCGCTTTTCATAATAATTTATCTTTTTTCAATTGATTGGCGACTCTCCCTGGTAATTCTTCTTCCAATAATTATTTCTCTTTTCCTGTTGGGAATGTGCCTTACACAAAAAAATAAAGCGTTGCTGCAAAAGAAAATGTCATCGGCTATGGAAAAAATGACAAGCACAATTGTTGAATACGTGCATGGAATGCCGGTAATAAAAGTCTTCAACAGAAATTTAAAAGGTTTTAAAAGATATGAAGATGATATAAATGAGTTTGTTGATGTTGTGGATGAAACCGCCCATGCGAATGCAGTTCCAATTTCATTGTATTATGTTTTCTTCGGAGCGCAGGTTTTGTTCCTCTTGCCGCCTTGTATTTTTATGTTGAAAAGTGCTGCCAATTATACCGAATCGTTGCTTGCCGTAATTCTGTTTTTGTTCATAGGGCAAGGATTGAAAGAGCCTTTGGAAAACATGATGAATATGGCAGTTGGCACAAACAGAATAAAAGAATCGGTTTCAAGAATTGACAATATCTTATACCAGAAAGAACTTACTTCAAAAGAAAATAAACTTCCCTCTGCTTATGACGTTGAATTCGAAAACGTAACATTTTCATATACAGGAAAAACAAATGCCGTTGAGAATGTTTCTTTTAAGGCGGAGCCGGGAAGCATCAATGCTATTGTAGGTCATTCGGGCGGTGGAAAATCGACCTTAATGGAGCTTCTTCTTAGATTCTATGATGTAAATGAAGGTTCCATAAAAATCGGCGGTGTAGATATAAAGGAGATTTCTCAAGAAAATCTTATGAACCTTATTTCGTACGTTTTCCAAGATTCTTTCCTGTTTAATGACACTATAGAAAACAATATCCGAATGGGAAATCTGACTGCCACGAAGGAAGATGTAATACAGGCTGCGAAATCCGCAGGCATTCATGAGGTTATAGAGAATCTTCCCGCATCGTATGATTCGGTCGTCGGAGAGAACAGCGTATATCTTTCTGGTGGCGAAAAGCAGAGAATTGCAATTGCTCGCCTGTTTCTGAAAAACTCGCCAATAATCGTGCTTGATGAAGCAACAGCTTATGCAGATGCCGAAAACGAAACAAAAATACAAAGTGCGTTTGCAAAGCTTTCTAAAAACAAAACTGTCTTCATAATAGCTCATCGCCTTAAGACAATCGAAAATGCAGACAATATTTTAGTGATACATAACGGTCATCTGGCATCACAGGGAAAACATTCATATCTTATGGAAAACTGTCAGATTTACAAAGACATGGTTGATGCAAACGAGCGACGGGATAGCTGGTCAATTTAAAGGAGGATTTAAAATGTCAAAAATAAAGAGCTGGTACGAACTTCTGACTTTTGGGGAAGGAAAAAGATATAACAAGTTTTTGCTGTGGATGCTTTTAGACAGTTTTGTTATGACTCTTCCTTACGGTTTCGTGATTCTTGCGATTTATGTTTTTATGTATCCTTTGATGGGATTAACAAATTCTATCCCGGAGACAAAAGCATGGATTCTTGCTGGAATATTGCTTGCTCAAGCTGTAACATATTTTTTAATCAGGCAGAAATCATATATTTATAGTTGTACAGGCATGGTAAAAACTATGCGAAATTCTCGATTGAAACTGGGTGAGCATCTGCGTAAGCTTCCTATGGGATTTTTTGATTCAAGAGATGCCGGAGATATTTCTACTGTCTTTTTAAGAGATTATGACACTGTGGAGCAGTTGTCGGACAAGGCTTTTCCGCAGTTTGCAATTACATTCGTACGAGTTTTGATGTCCGTAATTATGATGGCGATTTTCGATTACAGAATGGCTATTGCATTATTCATCACAATTCCTTTTGCTCTGCCATTTGCTTTTCTTAGTTATAAAAAATTCAATGTGACAAATGATAATCTTATGAAGTCAAATCAAAAGGCGGCATCAGGAATTCTTGAATATGTAGGAGGAATCAAAACTCTAAAAGCATTCAATCTTGCCGGAGAAAAGTTTTCCACATTAAAAGAAACTCTTAATAATCAGAAAAATTATGCAATTGAAATAGAGACAAAAACAGCAGCTCCGCTCAGCATTGCAGGAAGAGCAGTATTGAATTTGGGAATCGTTTTTACAATTTTGTTTGGAGGCTTTTTGACAATCTCGTTAAAATTGAATCCATTCTTTTATATTGCATTCCTGATTATGTCGGTCAGTATGTATGAGCCGATTGTAATTTTCTTTATTTATCTTGTTGATTTTGCACGCTGTAAAAAATCTGGGGATCGTATTACAAAGCTGTTTGAAGAGAAAGCTCTGGACGCAGAAGGCGGTGACAAAACAATTAACGATTCAACCCTCGAAATGGAGAACGTGAGTTTTTCTTACAGTAAAAAAGAAGTTTTGCATGATGTGTCTTTAAAGTTTCCTGCAAATACTATTACCGCTCTGGTTGGTCCTTCTGGAAGCGGAAAGTCAACAATAACAAGGCTTATTGCCCGTTTTTGGGATGTAAACAAGGGCGAAGTAAAAATTGGTGGGGTTCCTTTAACAGCTTTATCAAGTGATCAGGTGCTGGAAAAAATCGCTATGGTATTTCAGGATGTTTATCTTTTTCATGATACGATCGAAGCAAATATCAGAATGGGGAACGAGACAGCAACAAAGGAAGAAGTGTATGAAGCTGCAAAAAAAGCAGCCTGCCACGATTTTATAATGTCCTTGCCGGAGCAGTACAGCACAATAATCGGAGAGGGTGGCTCTACTCTTTCCGGTGGTGAAAAGCAGAGAATCTCAATAGCACGGGCACTTTTAAAAGATGCACCGATTATCCTTCTTGATGAAGCAACCGCATCTCTGGATCCTGAAAACGAAGTCTTGATTCAGAGGGCAATTTCAAACCTTGTAAAAGGAAAAACTGTAATTATAGTAGCTCACAGATTGCGCTCTGTATGCAATGCGGACAATATTTATGTTATAAACGACGGAAAAATCGAAGAGAGCGGGACTCATTCAGTGCTGCTGGAAAAAAACGGATTATATGCTAAACTCTGGAATGAGCAGACAAAAGCTGGAAATTGGAAGCTTTCAGAGGAATAATATGCCAGTCAGAGTTTTTACGGAAGAAGAGAAAAAAGTAATTCAGGAAAAGATGTTTGAGGCAGGGTTTACGCTCATAAAGCAGAATGGTCTTACTCATACTTCCGTAGAAAAAATTACGGATTTTGCTGGGATTGGAAAAAGCACTTTCTACAATTTTTATCCCTCAAAAGAAGATTTTGTTATTGACCTTATAAGCTACGAGCGGAATAAGGCCATGCAGATGATTAAAGAAAAATTGAATGACAGGCCAAAGCTGACTGTAGAAGAATCAAAGAATCTTATAAGAATGATAATCTACAGTCAGGACAGCATATATCAGTATCTTAATGAAGAAGATATTCAGAAGCTTTATCCGGCGATGCAGAAAAAAGGCATGATAAAATCTGACTTGGATTCTGATGTGCCCGCATATTTGCTTTCTATTTTTGATGGTGTGTCTCCTGATACAGACCCCAGAGTTTTTTTGAATTATATCCGCATTATGGCTCTAGCAGTTTCACAAAAGGATGCTCTTAGGCAGGATGTTCTTGAAGAAACGCTGGAGCTTATGTTTGATAAGCTTTTTTTGTATTTGTTTGTAGAATAAGCCGTGTAAGTTGAAACAATCCGAACACCAATCAGCATACCTAATTGCACAATTAGTTAGTTTGTGCTAACTTTCTTGTGTCGAATGCTTTATCTTGTGCAGGAGATAGATATGTATTTTGTGTTTTCATGTTTAGGACTGGCCGGCGGATTGCTTTAGGAATGTGCTCAGTCAGGGGAGATGAAAAATGAAATTCTACACATACGGTGAGCCTGAAAAACCTGTTATCCTTCTTATTCCGGGAACATGCTGCCATCATTCTATTTTTGATGAAGTTGTTCCGCTTTTGAAAGAACGCTGTTTTGTCGTCGTTGCTTCGTTCAGCGGTTTCGATGAGACAGAGAACAGTGTCTACAAGGATATGGACACAGAAACGTTCGCCATAGAGAAATACGTCATTGAACGGTTCGGAGGGCATATCGCAGGATGCTACGGCTGCTCCCTTGGCGGTTCGTTTGCGGCTTATCTTGTTCAGCGCGGAATTATCAGAATAGATCAAGCTATTATAGGTTCTTCTGACATGGACGAAGCTCACGGGCTTTCGGCAGTGCTTCAGTCGAAATTGATTGCTTCCATCATGTACAAATGGATAAAAAACGGTGCACTACCGAACTGGATGAAACGCCTGAATGAAAAGAAGATAAAAAAACACCCCGATCAGGCAGAGTACCGCAATAAGTTTATGAATATGTTCCTTTCGCCGAGTCTTGCCGGTGGAATAGTGAAGAAAAAGAGCATTTACAATCAGTTTTATTCAGATTTGGTGACTGTTATTGAAAACGGTATAAGCCGCCTTGGAACGACAATCCATGTGTTTTATGCCGTAAAAATGGGTGAAAAATACGAGGAGCGATACCGTACTCATTTTGTGAACCCGGACATAAGACGACACAATATGTATCACGAGGAGCTTTTTGCCTGCTTCCCAAAAGTATGGACGGCAGAAGTTTTTTCATGCATGGGGCTGGTGGGGTAAAGCGATTTACAAGTGTCGTGATTGCTGGAGCGGATTCCGCCGCTTTACGGCTTTTGTCTGGAGATAACTAATAGGAGATAATATGGAAACTACAAAAAAATATCACATCGAAAAGAACACTGTACAGGAAACATTGATTATTCCGCTTTTTGGGCGAAAGGTTTGCTCGGAGCATTTTCCTTATCTTTTTAAGGATGATGAGGCTGAGCGGATTTGTAACATGCTCGATTATGATTTTGCAGAAAAAGGCAAGAAAATGGAAAGCGCCGTCGGCTTGTTCGGTGCCTTGGAAGTCGCGCAGCGTCAGTTTGATTTGGCTTGGGAAGTGCGCTCGTATCTTTCTGAGCATCCGGCGGCTTCTGTAGTGAACCTTGGCTGCGGACTTGATGACACTTTCCGTAAGTGCGACAACGGAAAATGCCTGGGCTTTAACATCGACATGCCGGATGTGATTTCTGTCCGTAAAGAACTTTTGCCACCATTTAACGAGCGCGAGCAGAATATCGCCTGTGATCTTAACGATTTTTCATGGATGGACAAAATCTGTGCGGCAAACGATGTAAAAAACGGAGCTGTGTTTTTTGCTTCGGGCGTGTTCTATTACTTCAAGACAGAAGATGTGAAAAACCTGGTTTGCAAAATGGCAGAAAAGTTTCCGGGTAGCGTTCTTGTGTTTGACAGCTGTAATCAGCGCGGCGCAAAACTTATGACAAAAACATGGCTCAAAGAAGCAGGAATAAAGGATGTTGGCGCATTTTTTTCGCTTGAAAATGAATCAGTCCTCAAGGAATGGTCGCCGTTATTCAAATCTGTTTCGTCCAAAAGTTATATGCGTGGCTACCGCGACATCTACAAGGACGTAAGTTTTTTCCACAAACTGATGATAAAATTCTGTGACAAATCTGTTCGTATGAGGATTGTGAAAATTTGTTTTTAAGTAGGATTAATATAAGAGAAAAAAAATGGGACTTTTTAAGAAATTTGTAAATCAAACAAGAAAGCCAGAAGGCTTTTTGGGCAAGATGATGGTAAGCAGCATGAATAGCGGACATGCAAGGGTAGCCGACTGGGGCATTTCTCATTTGAAAGGAATTGAACCAAACGAAATGCTGGAACTGGGTTGCGTGGGCGGAAGAAATGCAGCCGAATTATTGAAAAAATATCCATCTGTAAAAATGACGGCAATAGATTATTCACAACAAAAATAAGCCGTGGCTCGCTGTAATTGCGCAAAAAACGGTGTAATTTTTGAACGTCGAGGGACGCTTGGCAGAGGAGATAAACGCTGTGATTTCTGGTTCAGAATTGAAAAATGAAAAAAGGACATCTCGTAAACTCCCTCTGTTTTCACGACTACTTTTAATACTGCTGGTTACTGTCCTGGATGCAGCCTGTTCAATTCCGCTCATTTACTGGTGGAAAGAATCTGGGGTATTGGTTCCGAGCACTGCGGCATCTGTAAACCTTCTTGGTATTTTTGTGCAAAACCTGGTAACTTCTGCATTTCCTATTCTGGTTCTTATAGTATTTCTTGTGATTTTAAAACGCAGCTTTGCAGATGAAATGTATTTTAAAATAAAAGGAAAAATATCAGTCATCGTGGTTCTTGCTCTTGCTGCCATCCTTCTGGGCATTACAATTTATTGTCTTTTTTCAAAGCATGACAAAATAACTGTTTTATATAACTTGTTTTATTATGTTTTTTTCATTGCTTTTTTTGAAGAATTTATTTTCAGGGATTTATTTCCGTTTTTGTTGAAAAATGAAAAGACTCTTATACGGTATCTGATTCCTGGAATAATGTTTGGATTGATTCATGTTTTTAATTATTTAGGCTGGCAGAGCATCACCACAAATCAAGTCGTTCAATTCATAACTTCCCAAATGCTGGGATATATTGCATTTTCGTGTGTAGTTCAGTTCCTGAAAGAAAAATCCGGAACAATATGGATTCCAGTTCTTGTGCATGCAATAATGGATTATTCGGTTGTATTTAAGCTTAAATAAAGGAGATTTTTATGGAACAATTCATATTTCGACAAATAAAAAAATATGTGAAAAATCATTTTCCGTCAGATTACAAAAAAATCTGTAAACGACAAAAAGAGATTTTCCCAGCGATGATGGCAAATGCACCTGACCTTGGAGGAAAAGAAAATTCTCTAGCAGGAAATCTTACTATGTTCATTATTTTTCTGTCATTTTATGAAGCCACAAATCATCGGCTTGATGGAAATGCGATAGATGAACTTTTAATTGAAGTATATAACTCTGTAAGATTCCTGAGCCCTCTTATGAACATAAATCATAAATCGGTTTTAAATCCTCTCAGAAAATATCTTTATAAAAGTTATAAAAAATATGCTGATGATGTCAAAAAAAATCAGGCAGAAGGAAAATGGATTGATACCTGGGGAATGCTTGTGAATCCGAATAATACAGAAGAAGGATTTGCCTTTACTCTTGTCGGTTGCCCCCTTGTTCAGTATGCAAAAAAATATGGCTATATGGAGCTTATGCCTCATATGTGCAAACTCGACCATCAATATGCAAAACTCATGCACGCAAAATTAATCCGAACTCATACAGTTGCAACAGGTGCAGATTCCTGTGATTACTGGTACGTGCCAGATAAGAGTGAAACTGCAATTAATTATAACGGAGTGATTATTTGATTGTATATGACAGGAGAAAAACAATGAAATCACAGGTTATGCCAGATGGGCATTGGAAAATAGAGGTGTAACTATGTATCAGGCATTTGTAATAACAGGAATTATCGGTTCAATAATATGTGCTATAGGCGATTTCTTTTTGTACCGTTGTCAGGGAACAGACAGCGTTCGAATCGGGGAAGCAAAGAAGATTGAAAGTAATTGGGAAAAAGCTCCTGCTAGTGATTTTATAATCAGCGGTGCACTGGCAAGTATTTCAATTCCTCTTTACTATCTTGGATTTGTTGCTTTTGCTCACCAGATTGCTTTACAAAATAAGGCTCTGGGTATTGCTTATTTTATTGTTATGTCCATAGGTGCAATGGGTGGCGTAGGTTTTCATTTAAATGCCTGTTTTATGCCGCTGATTTATAAGTCTATTATCAAAAATAATGGCAGCCTTAAGATGGTGGAAGATGTTTATTCCATTATGAGTAAAGCTACAGGTGTATCTGCTTTTCTGACATATTTAATACTGATTTTTGTTAATTCAATCTGGGTGTGGATTGTTATCTTTTCAGGTATTGTTGCGGTTCCTAAAGTTATGTGTTTGCTTACACCTCTGATGTTTCTTGTTACAGGTATTTTACTTTCAAAATGCAGCAAACTTTTTCATATATTCCCGCTTGCTTTAACAAACACTCTGGGGCTAGGTGGAATTGCGGTGATTGCTTTAATCAGTATGATGTAAAAAACTTAGAAAATGAAAGGATAAAGAAAAGTATGAAAGATACAAGAATAAAAGCAATCATTTATGCATTTCTGGCAGCCTTGTTTTATGCGGTCAATGTTCCATGCGCGAAACGCTTGATGGACGATGCAGCCCCAACCTTTATGGCTGCCTTTTTGTATCTGGGTGCGGGAATTGGTGTTGGGATAATGTACCTTTTTAAATTCCGTAAAGAAAAGCCTGAACAAAAGCTTGGGCGGAAAGATATTCCATACACTGTTGCAATGGTTGTCCTTGATATTGTAGCCCCAATTCTTCTTTTGGCAGGAGTTAGCATTGGAACTGCTGCAAATGCTTCGCTTCTTGGCAATTTTGAAATTGTTGCCACCACACTGATTGCTCTGCTCTTTTTTAAAGAAAAAGTTTCCTGGAGATTGTGGATTGCTATTGCTTTGGTTACCTGCTCAAGCATCATTCTGTCTTTTTCTGGAACCGGTAGCCTGCAGTTTTCTCTAGGGTCCCTGCTTGTAATTGGAGCGACTGTTTGCTGGGGGCTTGAAAACAACTGTACAAGAAGTATTTCCGACAAAAGCACTTATCAGATTGTGACAATTAAAGGCCTTGGTTCGGGAGCCGGAGCATTTATTATAGCCGTGATTTTGGGAGAAAAACTTCCGCCGCTTAAAAACATCATTCTGATTCTTGCTCTTGGATATATATCTTACGGCTTGAGCATTTTTACTTACGTGCGTGCTCAAAATACTTTGGGAGCTGCAAAAACGAGTGCATACTATGCGACGGCTCCATTTATTGGTGTCTTGCTTTCTGTCGTGTTCCTGAAAGAGCAGTTGTCTTTTACATTCCTTATTGCACTGTTAGTAATGATTGCCGGAACTGTCGTAATAGTTTATGAAACTCTTGTTCATAAACATACACATGTACACAAGCACTATATTACTCATACTCACGATGGAACTACGCATACTCATGTAATAGAACATTCGCATGAACACAGCCATGTAGTAAGCGAAGAAAAACACGGTCATACACATAGTTTGCAGGAACTGGAAGAAAGTTTGGGTCACAGCTCATTTTAGATATATAAGGAGATGAAAGAAAAATTATGTTTTGGGACAAAGTTGCTGGCGTTTATGACATTTTTGCAAATATCATAAATAAAAAAACTCATAAGAAATTAAAAGCGATTGTTGCAAACGAGATTTGCGAAAGCGACAATGTTTTGGAATGTGCATGCGGAACAGGGCTTTTGACCGTAGCGATGGCACCACGTTGTAAACAACTTGTTGCGACAGATTTTTCTTCTAACATGATCAAGCACGCACAGAAGAACTGCAAAAAGTTTCCTAATGTAACATTCAGCCAAGCAAATATTATGTCTTTGGACTTTCCCGATTCTACGTTTGATGTAGTTGTTGCGGCAAATGTAATTCATCTTCTTGATGAGCCGGTAAAAGCAATTAAAGAATTAGACCGTGTTTGTAAACCTGGCGGAAAAATCATCATTCCAACATATATGAACAAAGACAATTCGGGAAAAACCAGTGGCGTTGCAAAAACTGTTGGAAAAGCAGGTGCAGATTTTAAACGTCAGTTCACGTTAGAAACTTACAAGGATTTCTTTAAGGAATTAGGCTACAGCGATGCGGAATTC
>JAIKVO010000217.1 GCA_024685655.1 Treponemataceae bacterium | reverse complement strand
CCGAAGTTTTTTCTGTATTTCTCTGTCAAGGCAATTCGCGAACAGATTTACTTCTTTTTTTCCGAACGTAGAGTTTTTCTCCGAAATTAGTCCGTTTTCGAACAGTGTCTTGTTGAAATTTCGAACAGATAACTTTTCACGGATATTTTCATTTGTAAAGAGTGTTCCTCGGTCATTTATAACAATTATTGACTTTTCAAGCAATCTGTTAGCAAGAGGGATGTCGCGTGTTATAACTATGTCATCGGTTTGAACTCGCTCAACGATTATATTGTCTGCTGCATCTTGCGAGTTTTCTGCTATGATCATTTCAAAAAGTGTAGATTTAGGAGCAGGAATAAGGCGGTTCGCGACAAAAAATGTTTTAAGTTGAAGCCTCTTGGCAAAGCGTATTATTATTTGGCGAACTTCTACCGGACAAGAATCCGCATCAACCCAGATAGAGAAGGGCGAGTTCGTAGATGGTGAATTCATTAAAGCACCGTATTGATTTTTTCTATCATTTGAAGCGTTAGTTTTTCGGCCTCAAAGAGATCGTCGTTGGTGGGTTTCCCAAGTGTTTCAGAGTTTTTCTTTTTCTCTTTATACAGTTCGTCGCAGAGCATTATTCCGGAAAGGATTGCTTTTTTGATAGGATCAGTCAATCCTGTATTCTTTTCGATTTGCTCAGAAACTTGCTTGTAGTATGCTAGAAGATTTTCAAGGTAGGCAGAATCCTCTTTTGCCTGTATGGCAAAAGAGGTTCCCAGTATATCAATCTGAAGTGTACCCATAGGGCTTAGAAAATATCAAACTGACCATTTTCACCGGTTTTCGGTGAAAAACTGTCTTCAGATACATTATCTGTATCTGACTTTTCGGACGAATCCGCAGCCATGTCAGTTGCAGGCTCATTATCGTGTATTCTTATGTCCATTTCAGCAGGCTCTGTTGCTTCAGCCTTATTGCCCGAAACAGGTTCTGTTACCGGAACAAAGGAATCTGTTGCAACAGAGGAGCTTAATGTGTCCTCAACGACATCAAGACGATTCAATACACTCAGTATGCCTTCTTCAACCCGGTTCTGTTCCCTTTCGAATACGGAAACTTTACTACTAAGTTCAGCGTTCTCTTTTTCAAGAATGCTGATTCTGTTTTTAAGCGCGATATTCTCATTCTTGAGCTCAATAATCTTTGATACAGCGCCTTCGACTTTCTTTTCTAGTGCATGAACCTGGTCAAGAGATATCATCTTTTATGCTCCGATTGCTTTTTTTGCTGAGTTTACAACAGCTGTGAATGCTGCTGGATCCTCAACAGCCATGTTAGAAAGGGCTTTGCGATTGATTATGATACCAGCTTTATTAAGTCCTTCAATAAAGCGTGAATATGTGATGTCCTGTGCGCGGCAGGCTGCGTTAAGACGTGCAATCCAAAGAGAACGCATATCGCCTTTTTTATCACGGCGTCCTACGTATGAATCGCTGAGTGCCTGTACTACGGCATCCTTGGCAGCTTTGTAGTTTGTTCCTCTTCTTCCGCGGAAACCTTTAGCAAGCTTAAGAATCTTGCTGCGGCGGTTGTGCCGTTTTGTACCATCTATTGCTCTTGACATATAAAACTCCTAAAAAATCCCTTCATTAACCATAGGGTAAAAGCTGTTTTCTTACACGCGCTGCATCAGCTTCACTAAGAATACCGGAAGCCCTGAGGTTTCTCTTGCGTTTTGCAGCCTTCTTTGTCAGGATATGACGAAGGTTCATTTTCTTGTACTTAACTTTCCCAGTACCTGTAAGTGAGAACTTCTTCGCGGCACTGCGTTTTGATTTCATCTTGGGCATCTTACTGTTACCTCATCATTTTTTAGCTTTAGGATTAAGTACCATCGACATGAATCTACCTTCCATTGCGGGCGGCTTCTCCATTGAGTACTCATCGCCAAGCCTTTTAAGAACTTCTTGAAGAACTACGAGACCGAGTTCTGTGTGCGCAAGCTCTCGACCACGGAAACGGACAGTAACTTTAACTTTGTTTCCTTCGTTCAGGAACTCCTGCACATGCTTTGACTTAAAATCAAGGTCACCGGATCCGATTTTTGGTTGCATTCGGATTTCCTTGAGTTTCAGCAGTTTCTGGCTTTTCTTGGAGTCACGGAGCTTTTTCTCCTGTTCAAACCGGTACTTGCCGTAATCCAGTATTTTGCATACCGGAGGATTTGCTGTAGGCGCTACTTCAACAAGGTCGAGCTCATGCTCTCTAGCCATTTTAAGGGCTTCTATGGTAGGGACAATACCTTTTTGTTGGCCCTCATTGTCTATAAGTCTGACTTCCCGAACGCGGATTTGCTCGTTAATTCGCAAACCCTTTTCCTTATTTTCTGCCAACGATCCTCCTTCGTGCCGCCATAGCGGACTTACAAAACACGTTTTATCTAAGCATTTTAAATGCATAATAACAAAAAAAATGTGTAAATGTCTAGTGGTATGATGTTATTTCTGTGTTTTACGTATGAAAGGATTTGAATATTATCTGCATACTTGTTTTTTCTTTTGTTTTTGTGGTACTTTTCAGATATGTATTTATTCTTATTCACTGTCATTCCAATTTACTTTTTCTTGTTCCGAGAGTTGGAGAAAAAACGGTATAATGTCAGAGGCTGTGGTTTCGGCTTTTTTTGTGGAGCTATAACCTCTGTCGTGTATTGTTTTATCGGTTTCCTTCTGTTCACTTCGTACAGGTTGCCGGAATTCAGCTTTAAGAACAATTTTTTATATTTCTTTTTGTACGGAACTGTTTTTCCTGTTTCCTGTTGTCTTCTGATATATCTGCTTCTCGGAAAAAACGGCTGGTCGTTTAAAATGCTGATGTTCAGCGATGTTGTTACGGCGTTCTATGCGGTATTCCTTCCGTACAGGATTGTTTCAACTTATGATGTCGCGGATCCGTTCTGTATTTTCGTTCTTCCGTGTGTTGTCGTGTGTTGCTTGTATATTCTGCGTAAGATTACTGTTTATGTCGTTCTGACGAACGCAAAATTGTACAAAAAGATAATATTCGGTTTTATCACTGTATCTGCTGTGCTGTTCGTTCCTGCTGTTGCGGAGACATTGTATTTTATCAATAAGCCGCTTTGGTTGCGGTGCGTCGTGGAATTCGGTACGGCTTTGCTCGCTGTGGGATCTTTTTTCTTGTTCAGGGGGGATCCGGCCTATGTGAATGAGAGAATAGCAGAGATTTTCAAGCCTGTGGAAATCGTAGCTAAGGCGGATAAAAAGGAAAAGTCCAAGAAAAAAGCGAAACATGAAAAGACGAAATCGCCCAAAGATATGGACGAAGCAAGTGAAGATACAGGAAAAACTTCGGAACCTGAGTCAGTGAAACCCGGTGATTCAGATGAGCCGGCAGATGCAGAAACAGCTGAAACAACACAAGGAAAAGCCGTTAAGACTGAAAATAAAGCAGAAATTTCTGCATCCGTGGAGAATGTGGATGTGGGCGAAACCCGGCATGATGAAGAAAATGTGTCCGCTTCGGTTTCTTCTTCGGATGATGCTCAGGACGAAAATCCGCAGAAGGGGGCAGGTGATAAGAGTCCGGCTCCTAAAACAAAAAAGAATGGGAAAAAAACATCAAAGAAGAAAAAGTGATGATATTTCGCAAATGAATGTTGCTCGTTGAAAAATAATGCCGAACACGATTGAGACATGCTGTGAGATGTTTTGTTCGTGTATGCGTTTCTTGCTATAAAAAAAGCTCCCTTTTGAAGAATCCTTCATTTGGGAGCCTTTTTTCGGCTATGATGCCGGGATACAAAAAATGTATCCGGCAGTTTTCGTCAGTTTAGTCGAGGTGACCTGCTGAACCAAGAACTTCGATGTTCTTGTGCATGTACATCTTTTTGAGCTCGTCGCGAGCTGGTCCAAGGTACTTGCGTGGGTCGAATTCGCTTGGTTTCTCAACGAATATCTTGCGAACAGCAGCTGTCATAGCAAGACGACCGTCTGAGTCGATGTTGATCTTGCAAACTGCTGATTTTGCAGCCTTGCGGAGCTGCTCTTCCGGGATACCAACTGAGTCAGCAAGCTTTCCACCGTACTGCTCGATCTGCTTTACGTACTCAACTGGAACTGATGAAGATCCGTGGAGAACGATCGGGAAACCAGGAAGTTTCTTCTCGATTTCTGCGAGAACGTCGAAAGCAAGTGGCGGTGGAACGAGAATACCGTCAGCATTGCGTGTGCACTGCTCTGGCTTGAATTTGCAGCGGCCATGGCTTGTTCCGATAGAAATAGCAAGAGAGTCAACGCCTGTCTTTGAAACGAAGTCCTGAACTTCCTCTGGCTTTGTGTAGTGGCTTTCTTCTGCTGAAACATCGTCCTCAACACCGGCGAGAACACCAAGCTCGCCCTCTACTGTAACGTAGTCTTTCTGGCTATGAGCGAATTCGCAAACTTTTTTTGTAAGGGCAACGTTCTCTTCATAAGGGAGGGAAGAACCGTCAATCATTACGGATGAGAAGCCCATCTCGATACATGATTTGCAAAGCTCGAAAGAATCACCGTGGTCAAGGTGAAGAACAATCTGTGGATTTGCGCAACCAAGCTCTTTTGCGTACTCAACAGCACCCTGCGCCATGTAGCGGAGAAGTGTCTGGTTTGCGTACTTGCGTGCACCTGATGATACCTGAAGAATTACAGGTGATTTTGTCTCAACACATGCCTGGATGATAGCCTGAAGCTGCTCCATGTTGTTGAAGTTGTAGGCAGGAATTGCGTATCCGCCTTTTACCGCCTTTGCGAACATTTCTTTTGTGTTCACAAGGCCGAGTTCTTTATAGCTTACCATATAGCCTCCTATATACCAAATGAAATAATTTCTGAAAATGATTCTATGTAATTGATTGAAAATAATCAAGAGAAATGTATCAATTGCCGATAATGAGTTTGACAAAGAATTTGCTTATAAATATAATTGAAAAAATAGTAGGGTTGAATATCTCATAATTTAGGGAATCAGCCCGCTTATCATAGGATAAATGCTATTTCATTCAGTTATTATCATTCGGTTTTTATACTGAAAGGAGTGTTTGATGAAACAGAGCGGTTGGGTCTGCTTATGTCTTATGCTGGTGTTGTGCTTCAGTCTTCCAGTTTTTGCACAGCCCAGTGACAAGAGTGTCGAAACAATTCTTATTGATGATTTCGATGATCAGGATGCAACGGATTGGGTATGGTCCGTGCAGGCAAGCAAATATGTTCACATAGGTGACAATGAGGATGATCAGTATCCTAAGTTCGGCTATGTTGAGGGAATTCCGAATTCGCTCAGAGCTTATCGTGATGCTGATGATGATTCTGTTCCTATGGTTTTTGGAACACAGGTTTGGTATGACCGCAAAGGCGACAACTGGTTGGAGATCTTCCCTGCAGATAAAGATACTGGCGAGCTTCATGAGATAACCCTTTCTGGTAATGTCACTCAGATTGATTTCTGGGTATGGGGAGCTAATTATCTTTATACGCTTGAGATGATCGTTCGCGATTGTAATGGTTCTGTACACGTTCTTCCTGCTACAGTCCTTACGTTCAACGGTTGGAAGAACATCGTCGTTCAGATTCCTACATGGCTCAAGCAGCAGACAAGATTAAGATCTATCGCTGATAACATGCGGTTCCTTGGTTTCAGAATTACAGCCGATCCGAACGAGTATGCGAACGATTTCGCTGTTTATTTTGACCGCATAAGATACACAACTAATACACTCAATACTATCTATGATGGTTATGATCTGCGCAATTCTCAGTTTGATGTTCAGGGGAGGTAGTTGAATGAAGAAGATTGTCGCATTATTTATTGCGCTTGCTGTTTTTACAGCAGCTTTTGCGCAGCAGAGTATGTATGTCAACGACCCGTCTACTGATGCAGATTCTGCGCACCAGTCATTGAGAGAGATTTCTCTCGATTTGTTCGAGCGTGAAGGTTCTTGGAACTGCCGTATCTCTCCTGATGCAGGAATTATCGCAGGCCGTCTTTTTGATGGTGGTCCGTTCTCCGATCTTACGCCGGATGAAAGAGCTGCTGAGATTAAGCTTCCTGAGGAAGTGAAAGATTCTCCAAACACGAAAGTTTATGGTGTAAAGATCGAGTTCTTCCACAGAGGTGTCAACTCGTTCTTCATTACAGCTGCTCGCCCTATCCCGATTGAGGGTATTGCGAAAACTGTTTCTGTATGGGTTGCTGGTCGTAATCAGGCTCATTCTCTTTCGCTGCTCGTTCAGGACTATTTCGGAAACAGCTTCGAGCTTTACATGGGTTCACTCGCATTCTCCGGCTGGAGAAAGATGACTGTTACAATTCCTGTGTCACCAGACGGAAAACGCGGTATTGTACAGCAGAGCCCTTACTGGGGAGAGCGTCCTGGTCTTAGAATCGTAGGTTTCAGAGTAGACTGCGATCCGGAGACAGCGTTTGGTCAGTATTTCATGTATCTTGATGATCTTCGCGCCGTTACTGATTTGTATTCAATCGAGAATCTGGACGGAGACGATCCGAGTGATAACTGGTAAAATCCATTGTGTATAATGGAAAGACCTGTGCTGAAAATCGGCGCAGGTCTTTTTTTTGTTTTAAAGCGTAGAGTGCTTTGACTGAATGTATTCTGCAAATCGATAATACGATGTTCTTCCCTTTTTGAACGCGAATTCCACGGCTTCTGTTTTTTTCAGCACCCATAATATGCGGTAATTTTGCTTTCCGCATCCTGCTTTTGCCAAATCCTTCGCGCAAAATGGCGTGCCGTCCTTAAACTCTTTCACTTTCTCCGGCAGGATATCAATATAAGACGCAAGACCGTGCAGGATAATGCTTTCCTGCATCGAAGCAAGTTCTCTGCCGGCCTTATACCAGTTTTTCATGAACCGTCTGCTTTTGTTCGCCAGCTGTACCGGCTCTTTTGTCCGTATGCGCTTTTCCGTGCATGTTACAGGAAGAATTTCCAGCGTAAACCATGGCTCGTCGAGTATCGGGTAAATTCCCATCAGCTCTTCATACACATCAATCAGCGAAAGCTTTTTCGGACTTTTCCTTTTGTATATGAGGTTCCCATCCTCATCGCGAAGCTCTATTTTGAATTCTGTTATAAGCGGATGTACAACCCGAATTGTGTGGGTATCCTTCAGCTTTAATATTTTTGGCAGCAGCTTGTATAGCCCTTTTGTCTGTATCTCAATGACCGTGTGCTCGTTATCGTCGCAAATTATGTCACAAATCACGTCACATTCAGGAATTTCGGTCTTTCCGTGGTATTTTTCTGCATAAAGATCCTTGAGTTTCTTGTGCAGCTCGGTTTCGTTATAAGTATTTATCACATTTTTAACTATACATGCGTGTACTTTAAAAGTAAAGATATTGGATTTTTCTAAAAAATATTTATTTATTTTTAATTGACAAGCCATTTTTTTCGAATAAAATGGGAAATGAGTGGGAAATTGTGGAGATATGTGGAAATTTGTGGTATGGACTTGCTAACTGGTGAGTACCGGAATACTTTGGATGAGAAAGGAAGAATCCTTTTTCCGTCCAAACTCCGGTCGGCAATAACAGGAAATGTTCTCGTCGTTACTAAAGCAATAGATAACTGCTTATGGATCTATACTCCGGAAGAATGGAAGATTCTCTCTGATAAAATCATGGAATCTTCATCGCCTTTTGATCCAAAGTCAAAGCTTGTCGTGCGGCACTTGATCGCGCCGGCGCAAGAAGTTGAGTTTGACAAATCGGGTCGTCTTTCTATTCCCCAAAGTTTAAGGGAGTATGCCGGGTTGTCCAAAGACTGTGTAATGCTTGGAATAAGCAGATACATGGAATTGTGGGATGCCGCCGTATATCAGGAGTACAAC
>JAIKVO010000022.1 GCA_024685655.1 Treponemataceae bacterium | reverse complement strand
AAATACGCTATTTAACGAGAAGCTGGAAAATCCTGTCCAGATCGTCGCGGCTGAAATATTCAATCTGTAATGAGCCTTTGTCCAGAGAGCCTTTTAGCTGTACTTTCGTTCCAAGAGCCTCAATGAATTGTTCTTCCAGCGATGAAATATCCGGGTCTTTCTTTTCTGTTTTTTTCGGCTTTACTTTAACAGCTGCTTTCCCGCCCCCGTTCAGTTCTGCGGCCTGCCGCTCTGTTTCACGGACAGACAAATCTTGACCAAGGATGCGCGCAAAAAGAATGCGCTGGTCAGCAGGGTTTGTAACAGAAAGCAACGCGCGGGCGTGACCTGCCGTTATTTCGTCGTTTGCGAGCGATGTCTGCATATTTTCAGGGAGTTTGAGCAAGCGGAGCGCGTTCGTCACGGTCGTGCGGTTTTTTCCGACACGGCGGGCAACTTCGTCCTGCGTAATGCCGCACATATCCATGAGCTTGCGGTATGCGAGTGCTTCTTCAAGCGCGTTCAGGTCTTCACGTTGGATATTTTCTATAAGAGCGATTTCCAGCTTTTTTTCTTCCGAAAAAGACTGAACGCGAACCGGAATTTTTTTAAGTCCTGCAAGTTTCGCTGCCCTTGTGCGGCGTTCTCCAGCGATAATGTAGTAATTGTCACCATCTGCTTTTTCAACAAGAACTGGCTGAATAACACCATTTTCCTTTATGGAGTCCGCAAGTTCTTGCAAAGCTTCTTTGTCGAATTCGGTTCGCGGTTGATGCGGGTTAGGCAAAAGCTTGTCTACATCAATCTCCATCTCACCAGAAGCAGCTCCGTTAGCCGCTGCGGTTGCCGCAACTTCGCTACCGACTTCTTTCTCGGCTTCTGACATAAGGGCACCAATCCCTTTTCCTAATCCGAACGATGGTTTAGCCACGAAGAATCACCTCCTCAGCAAGACTTTTATAGCTTTTCGCACCCTGACAGTTCGGGTCATATTTACAAATCGGAATTCCGTGCGACGGAGCTTCTGAAAGCCGGACGTTTCGCGGAATAATCGTGTTGAAAACGGAGTCTCCGAAATAAGCTTTTACTTGCGTTACAACTTCCTGCGCAAGACGTGTACGCGAATCGTACATCGTAAAGAAAATACCGCCTATCGTGAGGCTCGGATTAATGGATTTCTGCACTTTCTTTACTGTCTGCAAAAGAAGAGAAATACCTTCAAGGGCAAAATACTCGCACTGCATCGGAATAAGAACAGCATCAGCCGCAGCAAGTCCGTTAAGGGTAAGAATACCAAGTGACGGAGGACAGTCTATAAGTATGTAGTCATATTTATCTTTTACCGGATCCAAGCTTCTCTTAAGGAAAAAATCTCGCTCTTTCTGACCGACAAGCTCAATAGCCGCACCGGACAAATCGATTGAAGCCGGGATAGCGTCCAGATTATCAACAGCTGTATGTCTTATGACCTGATCTGCAGAAGCCTGACCAGCCATAAGCTCATAAACGGTAGGCTTTTCTTTTGAAAGACCTACACCGGATGACATATTTCCCTGAGAATCGAAATCAACAAGCAAAACTTTTTTCCCGGCTTCTGCCAGATACGCACCTATATTGATGGCAGAGGTTGTTTTGCCAACTCCACCCTTCTGATTAACGAAAACGTAGACCTTACCCATAAAAGATAGTATATCATTTTTTTTCCTTTACGTATATATTGTTTTTATGACTGATATTCAGGCAATCGTTGAAACACTTCCTGCTCATATTGTATATGCGGCGGATAATTACAGAGAAATTCAAATAAACAAAGCTGTCGCCGGTGATCTTATGAGTGATATTCTTGTTTCCGTAAGTTCAGGTTATCTTCTTGTAACAAGCCTAGCTACAGAGCAAGCGGTGAGAACGGCAGATATTGCGTGTGCCGTAGCTGTGCTGCTTGTAAACGACAAACTTCCTACTGCCGGCATGAAAGCTCTTGCGGAAGAAAGCAGAATAACGCTGCTGGCAACTCCGCTCCCTATGTACGAAGCTTGTATCGCGCTCAATAAACTTGGGATATAAATCATAAAAAGAATGAAGTTTCTTTCAGAAAAAGATGATGTAATAACAGCGGTTCTCTCAAAACCAGCGAAAGCTACTGAGCAGTTGCAGAACAAGGATAACGCAGTGCGCATCGGTGACGCTCCAAACGGAGCCGCCCACACGAAAGTAAAGATACGAAAAGCGGGATTTTCTGGTGCATCAGGCGCATCCAGTTCAACCACCGCGTCCGGTGACATTTACCGCACGAAACGACTGCAGGTACACAAGTTTTTCACGGAAAATTGGAGCGCGCCGAGCTTGATGACTTTCTCGCCACCAACATTCCAGCTGCTTTCAAAAACGCCGTCATAGAAACAACCACAGAAACCATCACGATTCTTGCAAACAAAAAGGGGAAATGTACCGTTCTGAGAAAGAAGAAAAACGCACAGCAGACGGGAGAAGCAACGGCGCGCGAAGCCAGATCAGAATATGCGGCAAATGCGTTTTGTGCAACTTTCGGCAGATCCGCATCAACTGCACCTGACATGCGGAACGTTCAACTTTTGTCTGCCGAAATGTTGGCCGCAGGCAAGACAATGCACCTTTCACAGCCACATGACAGGCAGAAAAACTATCTTCTAAAAGAGGGTGCGCCTGTCGAGTTTCTTGTTCGGCTCGGCATAATGACACCCGACGGCAAGATTCATGCGCAAAAATATAGCAAGTTCCGTCAGATTAACCGCTTTCTTGAATATGTTGACGATATTTTGCCAGAACTGATGGAACAGCCAGGACAAACTGAAAACCCACGAAATGCGACTTTACCAAATATGGCTCGCGCGGAAAGCCAAAAAACCGGCACGCAACCCGAAACCGACACAACCTCAGAAGCACCCGCTCCCACGACTCGCGCCCTTGAAATCGTTGATTTTGGTTGCGGAAAATCGTACCTGACGTTCGCTGTTTATTATTACTTGACGGTCATAAAAGGAATGCCCACGCACATTACGGGCATCGATCTAAAAAAAGATGTTATACAGCACTGCAAACAGCTCGCATCCGAATGCGGCTACAAAGGCATGGATTTTATTTGCGGAGACGTTGCCGATTTCAAGGGCAGCGAGCATCCCGACTTAGTGATAACGCTCCACGCTTGCGACACCGCGACCGATTACGCACTTTCTTATGCAGTGAAAAACGATGCGAAATGCATACTTTCCGTTCCGTGTTGCCAGCATGAGCTTAACAGTCTTTTAAAAAAGCGCGTGCCTGATAACGCTTTTAGCGCAATGTTCAAATACGGAATCATAAAAGAACGGCTTTCCGCGCTCGCCACAGACGTTATGCGCGCGGAACTGCTTGAAAACTCCGGCTACAGTACGCAAATACTGGAGTTTATCGATATGGAAGACACGCCCAAGAACTTACTGATACGAGCGACAAAACGTGCCAAACACGCCAAAAAAAGCGACCTTTCCGCATTGCAAAGTGCGCTCGGACAGACCATCACGCTTGAAAAACTTCTTAGCCAGGAAGAATGAGGGCGCGGGGGAAAGAAACCTCGTAAGGGCAGAACTATGTGCACTGCCCGTCGAGGTGTCGTTTCCCCGCCTATTTCCTTATTACTTTTTGTAAATCATAAAAAATCTGACCAGAATGACTAACTTTTTCTTGACATATCTGTTTTTTGTTCTATAATTAACTTAGTCATGTTGACTAAGAATTGTTTTAAAGGCGGTGTGCCATGTGTCAGATGAATGTATTGGAAGCAAAGACAAATTTTTCAAAGATAATTGGAATGCTGGAGCGCAAGGAAGAGAAAGAAGTAATTGTCGCCCGCGCAGGAAAACCAGTGGTGAAAATTACTCTATATGAGAAAAAGAAAACATTTGATGAAATCTTTGGAATCGCTAAAGGAAAATTTGTTGTACCTGACGATTTTGATGAGCCTGATGAAGAAATTGCACGTATGTTCGGAATGATTGATTAAGGAGATGGTTAATGAAAAAAGATTTTCTATTACTTGATACTCATATCATACTTTGGATGCTTTCTGGTGATGAGAAACTGTCACAAAGGGCAAGAAAACTTATAAGTGAAAATATCGATTCAATTTATTACAGCATCGCATCGATGTGGGAAACACAGATAAAACATGGCAGAAAAAAGCTTTCCTTTTCTGGCATTGATTTTCTGCACTATTGCGAACAATCTGGATTTCATAAACTCCCAATTGATGATCTTCACGTTGCGGCACTTGCTGGCTTAGTCCGCGACGAGAACGCACCTCCTCACAGTGACCCGTTCGATCGCATTCTTCTTTCACAGGCAAAAGCCGAAGGTTTTCATTTCGTAACGCATGATCCGCTTTTTCGCGGTTACAACGAGAACTGCGTCATTGAAGTTTGAACAAGCTTCGCGCCACTCTTGCGATATTGTATGCCCCCGTCTGTTTCGCACCATAAATATCCCCTACTTCATTTTTTCAGGAACAACTGATACAATTCATCATTATGACTGATATAGAAATTGCACAGCAGAACAAAATGGACCCGATTGTTGACATCGCGGCGAAAATCGGGCTCACGGAAAACGATATAGACCTGTACGGAAAATACAAAGCAAAACTTACCATAAAAAAAATACGAGAGTTACAGAGCAAAGGAAAAAAGGGAAAACTTGTCCTTGTTACGGCTATTACGCCTACGCCCGCCGGTGAGGGAAAATCCACAGTGTCTGTGGGACTTGC
>JAIKVO010000176.1 GCA_024685655.1 Treponemataceae bacterium | reverse complement strand
CGACATGACGGCAAGGCCTATCATGAAGTTCGTGGGGTTCATTTTGAGCTTTTTGCAAAGCGCGAGCGCGATAGGCGCCATGACGAGGACTGTTGCAACATTCTCGACAAAAATGGAGATGATTCCGGTCATCGCAAGGATAGCTATCATTGCCAGGCCAGTGTTGCGGCTGGAGTTTACAATGCCGTCCGCAATCCGCGCGGGCACTTTTGAGTAAATGAACAGCGCAGCTATTGTCATGCTGCCCAGATAAATCATTATGACGTTCCAGTTGATTATTTCGCCGACGGAGTGGCCGAGCGCGTAAAACCGGGCAGATGCGCCACCGGCTGCGCGAGCCGCGTCAGAAAGCGGGAACACCGAATCAGGCAGGATTATGCCGAGCGCGATGATGATTATCGCGGCGGCAGACGTGAACCAAACTTTTTTATCCTGAAAAATGATTACGAGCGCGTACATGATGATGGCGAGTGCCAGCACAATCCATTTTACCTGAAACATAAAAACCCCTTAGTTAATATAAAAAAGTGCCATCCGACACAAGCGTGACGCATGGCACTTTCTGAAATTTTACGCCGTTATGCCTGCAATGCAGTTACAGCGACCGTCGCAACAATGTCATCGACGTTGCAGCCGCGGCTAAGGTCGTTAAGTGGCTTTGCGAAGCCCTGGCAAACAGGACCAATAGCCATCCAGCCGCCCATTCTCTGGCAAATCTTGTAACCGATGTTTCCGGCGTTGATTCCAGGGAAAATGAAAACGTTAGCATGACCAGCTACTTTGCTGCCCGGTGCTTTAAGCTCGCCAACCTCAGGAGCAACAGCCGCGTCAAACTGGAACTCGCCGTCTACTGTAAGCTCTGGGTGAGCTGCTTTTGTAAGCTCAAGAGCCTTCTGCATCTTCGGAACAGTCTGGCCGTATTTGTCGTCGTTTCCGCTGCCCTTTGTAGAGAACGAAAGGAATGCAAGGCGTGGCTCGATGCCGCCGATTTTTGAAGCTGTCTCGGCAGTAGCCGCCGCGATGTCGCAAAGCTCTTCTGCTGTAGGCTGAATGTTCAGCGCGCAGTCAGCGAAAAGTGTAACTCCCTCTGGAACATACTTGTTGCCACCCTCCGGCGCAACCATGATGAAGCATGAAGAAACTGTCTTAATTCCAGGAGCTGTCTTGATAACCTGAAGACCTGGGCGGATTGTGTTAGCCGTAGAGTGGCACGCGCCGGAAACGAAACCATCAGCATCGCCAGCTTTGAGCATAAGCGCGCCGAACATCGTGCGATCTTTCTGAATGTAAGCTTTAGCGGCAGCTACATCCGCATACTCTGGTGCGCCTGTCTTCTTGTTGATTTTGCCTTCTCTTGCCTTGTAAAGGATTTCTGCATATCTGTCAGCATCGCTGCTTGTTGCTGGATCCACAAGTTTAATACCGGAAAGATCAACGCCGGGCGCAACCTTTTTGCACTCTTCTTCTGTTCCGACAAGAATAATCTTAGCAATTCCGTCTTTTACGATTTTTGCTGCTGCCTCTACGACACGCTTGTCCTCGCCCTCACACAGAACGATTGTCTTTCCTGCTTTTTTTGCTTTATCAAGCAAATTATCAATAAATGCCATATATATCTCCTTATATACTAACAAATTCAATGTCTAATTTTTTATTGTTTTTTTCAAACAGCTGCTTTCGCCAACACCCCTACAAGCTCAGTTAGTTCCTCACTTCGTTCGTCAATACTGGCTTGCAGGGAACCCTGTTGGCTACGCAGCTATTCGCTGTAAAAACACATATCAGAAATCCAGCACATGCCATATAAAATGCCGTATATCCGGCATTTTTTAATACTTTTACACCACATTTCGCTTCACGCGGCGCACCACAAATACGTGCGCAACTCGCGATAATCTTTTAAAGCTCTGCTGTGTAAGAAGTTACACCAAGCACTGTCTCGCCGTCTATCTGGAGCGCACAAGGCTTGTCGAACTCTACAGTGATTTTCTTTCCCTCATGAACCTGAATCATCTCTTTGTGGGTTACGTGCTCACCCTTGAAGATGCTTGGGAAAACCATGAGTGTCTTAAGTCTGCCTGAACCGAACCAAACTACGCAAGAAAGCTTTCTGTCTTTTCCGGTGCGCTCCTGATCCGGCGCAATCTTCATTCCTCCGCCCATGTAACAGCCGTTCATTGACGGGGCAAGCCAAACTTTCTTGTACTGATAAGTCTTGTCGTCAATAGTAACTTTTGCGTTTCGCGGCTTAAAATTAAACAAAACACCTTTTATAGCAATTCCCGCATAATTCACAGGTTTATCGCTCTTTTTTCTGAGCTCATCGCCAACTTCGCAGCAATAACCTTCAATTCCGTATCCAATACCGTTTATGAAGCGACTTGTTTTTCCGTTGACAGTTACTTTTGGAAGATTTTTAAGGAAATCTTTTACAGCGACTATTCCGTTTACTGCGAAATCCTGAACATCGCGCATAAAGTCATTTCCTGATCCGCACGGATAATAGAGAACCTGCGGTTTGAGCGTCTCAAAATCGACACCGGCATCGTACATAGCGTTCGCAAAGCGGTTCAGAGTACCGTCACCACCAGCTATGACAACCTCGTCTTCTGCAGAAAGAGTCTTTATAAAATCGGGATAATCATTTTTCGTGATATCCTTGAACTCAGGATTCTTTCCGACAAGCAATTCCTTAAGCTTCTGCGAATTCAACTCTCCCTGCTTATTATCAGCTAGGGGATTAAAAAAAACATAAGTCATATATATCTCCTATTAAATAAACGTATCCCGATGTTTTTCGAACAATGCCCAATCGTACTCAGTAACTCGTTTAGGACAAATCTTGCTGCTGAATTATTGCAAACACCGGAGTATCTAATACTTGCCCACAGTTTTAAACAGCCTTACTGAGAGAAGTTTCCATAAGGTTTCTTACATCATCAGCAATTTGTACTGTTTTAATATTTTCAAGCTCTTTTTCCGAAAGAACTTTCACAATATCAAAATAAATATCTGTTCTTCTGAACGGGAAATGTTTGTGAAGCATTTCAGTTCCCCGTATCGTACCGACAACAACAGGACACTTAGCTTTAAGCGCGATTTTGAAACAACCAGGCTTCAAATCAAGAAGTGAAGTTCCGTCACCACGAGTTCCTTCCGGGAAAACGCCCACAGAGCACACACCGTTCTTCAGCATATCGGAGGCTTTTATAATCGTCTCCATGGCGACTCGCGGATTATCCCTGTCAATCGGAAGATAACAGCTCCGTTTCATGTAGTGGCGGCCTATCGGAATCTTGAAATTCTCAGGCTTTGTAATGAAAGCGATTACACTTTTTTTAAGCGCAACACTTTCTACCATGTTGTCGAATTTTGAGCGATGGTTAGAAACGAACAGGAAAGGCTTGTCGAACGGAACTTTTTCCAGCCCGGAAACGTGGATACGCGCACCCGCGAGTCTGCAAAGGTAGGAATATCCCGCATTGAAAACCTTGTAGTAACCCTTGGAAGGCTTCTCATATTCCTTATCCAACGGAATTGTCCAACAGATAAGGATAAGGAGCAGCCAAATCAGCAAAGAAACCGCAAGGTATGCACCTACCAAGATACAGCCAACCGCAAGGATTCTGGCAGCAGAATCGAAACCGACAAAAGGAATGCTGGCAAGTGTCAGCAATATAGTTGAATAAAGACTAATTCTCCACAGCAGCATTCTATAATATTACAACGAAAACCTACATCACGCAAGATAGAAACTCAACTTCCGAATTATTTCAGCCAAGCCGGGAGCAAAGTCTCTGTATTCTTGAGCATTTCGGCAAAAAGCGAACGGCTTTCTGCCTCAGAAATACATTTCAGCGCAGGATCATTCCTGAACGCGCGGAAAATCTGCTCTTTATCATGATTTTTCCAGCCCTCGATTATCGTCTCGTGGTTATAAATATGGCGCATCACAAGCGATTCAACTGGATACGGCAGCCGTCCAGCCTGAACAGGCGTAAGTTCTCCGTCGCGGAATACAGCGTTTGTCTCGACAACTGCATCAAGCGGAACACCTTCCATTTGTCCTTTGTTTGGCAGATTCACGTTAGTGACGAGCGTCTCCAGTCCGAGCAAAGCTTTTATCTGCCTTACGCCCTCCTCACCAGACGGCTTTATATCGATTTTCTCTTTTCCCGATTCAAGATCAAGACTTTGTTTGTAAAGACGCTCTGCATTTTCCTTGCGCCAGCTGACCGGAGTGAGCGTAAATCCCCAGCTTTCTGCCATTTCAGGGTTCTGAAGATACCAGTGCGGAACGAATTCAGCTAGATGGCGGTCTCCTGCAGCCGCAATAAGCCCGAAACGCTTGAACAGATCGAATTTAAGCCGATGGTCGCAGCGGAAATATTTGTTCAGCCAGTTTTCAGGCTCTTTGCTTTTCCAGCCTGTTTTTCCGTATTTTTCGCAGAATTCAGCGTACATCGGCAAAAGGTCCTGGCCGTGCCACGTTACTTTGTCGAGCCATGTGAAATGATTGATTCCAAGCACGTTCGTTTTTATATCAGAGCGGTCTACATTCTGGCAGCCGGTGAATTCCTTGACCATTTCCGCAAGCAGCTTCTGCGTGCCGAACACCTCGTGGCAGCAGCCAAATGCCTTAATTCGCGGGAACGTGGCATACATCATGCGCACGCACAGCGTCATCGGATTAGTGTAGTTTATAACCCAAGCATTCGGGCAAATATCGCGGATTTTCCCGGCGAAAAACTCATACGCAGGGAGCGTACGCATGGCGCGGATTATTCCTCCAGGGCCCGCAGTATCGCCTACCGACTGATAAATGCCATATTTTTCAGGGGCGTGGACATCGCTTTCCATGTCGTCAAATGTACCCGGAAGAATTGACGCAATCACGAAATCCGCGCCGGAAAGAGCTTCATCAATAGTGCGGACGGCGGTGTATTTCCATTTTCCTAAAGCTTCTGCACGCTCAGAAAGTCCGTTGCCTATCTTCTCATTTATTTTGGCACGATCAAAGTCGATGTCATAAAGCGCGACATCGCCAGAAAGCTGAGCTTCCGGCGCAAGATCTGCCATAAGGTTCCACGCCCAACCGCGAGAACCGCCACCAATGTATGCTATTTTAATTCCAGAAATTTTTCCGTTCTCGTATTTCATTTAGTATCTCCTATAAAATCTTATCACATAATCGGTGAGAAAAGTTTACAAAAACTCCACAACGTTCTTCTAAGAATAAACCTGGAATCGAACCACTCCAACTGCAATTGGTTCGATTTCTCTATATCTTTCCTAAAAATATCTGCATTTTTCTTAGCAAAGCTCTCGTCATAAAAAAACATGTTCATCTCAAAATGAAGCTCAAAACTTCGCGTGTCTATGTTCGTCGTTCCAATAGTAGTAAGCTTCTCGTCGATCGTAAGCGTCTTAGCATGAATGAAGCCCGGATACGCATAAAATCTTACGCCATACTCCATAAGCTCGCGCATAAACTGGAACGCAGCCGCCTTCACATAAATTTTATCCCAATGAAGAGGAACGATGACACACACATCGCGCCCCGCCATCGCGGCAATTTTCAAAGCAGAAAAAAACGATTCATCCGGCGTGAAATACGGAGTCTGGATATAAATGCTTTTTTTCGCGTTCATAATCATTCTTATCATGCAGTCACGAATCTGATGCTGATGATTGTCATTCGGACCGGACAACAACAACTGAACAGGGATTATGTCATCACCGGGAACATCATCCTTCAGATTTTGCAGGATTTCTTTATTAAGCGACTGTATTTTCTCAATCGGAAAATATGCTTCCGCTTTTTTCACCGATTTCAGCGTTTTTTTACCATACGCACTGCTGTGATAGTCAACCAAAAAAGTAATCAGCATAGCCGCGACACAAGAACCTGTAACACGAATGTGCGTATCCCGCCACGGTTTTTCTGGATCTTTCCCGAGTCCAGCGATATATTCGTCACCAACGTTGATACCGCCCATGTAGCCAATTTTTTCGTCGATTATAACGTTTTTCCTGTGATTACGGAAATTCACCGTCAGCGGTAACCCCATCCTTATCGGAAAAAAAGGCACACTCGAACCACCGGCCTTATCGAGTTTCTCAAAGAATTTCCTGCGCGTAAGGAGCGAACCAAAATCATCGTAAAGAAGTTTCACCTCAACGCCTGCTTTTGCTTTACGGCACAATATCTCCATTATACGCTTGCCTATCACATCTTCGCGGAAAGTGAAAAACTCCATGAAGATACTTTTCTCGGCTGCTTCCAAATCGCCGATAAGGGCACGGAACATATCCTCACCGCACGTATATTCATCTATTGTAGTTGTATAGCTTATATTGCTCGCAGCCTGAGAGAAATTCATCTTTATTATGTCGCTGTATTCAGCAAGAGTTTTGTTTTTTACACGGGATTTTATTTTTTCAAAATATTGCTCCTGCTCATTGATAAACGGCTTTATTTGACTGTAGATATGCCGCTGTATCCGCTCCATTTTCCGTGTTTTCGTGAAAAAATGACCGCTGAGCATGAAATAAAGGAAAATACCGGCACCAGGAAGAAAAAAGATGATTAGCATCCAGCTGAATTTTCTACCTGCATCTTTGCGCTCGAAGAAAAGTATGAAACCGATGAAAATAGCCTGCACCGCAATGAGCAGACAATTCAGAATGTCGTCAGTAATTTCCATTGAGCGAGATTATACCGCATTTCTGGCAAAGAAGAAAGAACAAGGTGTTTTTGAATAAGAAATAAGTTTTCGTAAATTGAAAACCTTGTTACTACAAAAAAGGCTCCTGTTTTTTTAACAAAGAATGGGTATGGTTCAATGGTTGTGATGAGCCTTGATTCATACGAAAGTCTTACTGACTATATTGAAGCTAAACTTGATGAGGCTGATTTAATGGCAAAGAACGACTCAATCCGGTATACGCATGAAGAAGTCTTTTCTTCTTTGCGAGAAAAAATAAAGCCAAAAAATTCAAAATATCATATTTTCCCTGAAAGTCAAGCTTCCTTCACGTTGCCGCGATTACTTAGAACTCTTTGCCAGCGGGGATTTGGGAACACTTACAAACAGTTACGCGCCGGGGTGGAGCACCTAGGGAGCGACGGCGTTAGCCGGCAAAATGCTCCAGTGGAGCATTTTGAGCGAGTCTCCCGAACAGCTGTGCTGTGAGGGGCGTTCCGGAGTGCGCTTGGCGCACGCAGGAATGAGCCGCGGTAGACGGCGAAGTGCGGAACACCGGAAAACGCAACTAACTTCGCGCTATAAATTAGAACCGCATTATGTGGTAAACTTCGCACCATACGCAGTGCCGCATACATGCATACTTGCGATAAACCCTCACTTTCATTAGAATAAATGCGAATAACTGGACACGCGCCCGATTTCGGCACGAATCAGAACAATTTGGGGCTCGCGCAAAACTAGAGAAACAAGCCAAACGCCCCATCTATATAGGAGAAACCCATGTCAAACATTTCTGCATTACAGGCAGCCCGCTACGGCTATCAGCCGAAACTTCCTGCCGTACTGAAAAACGACCTCGACAAAATCGTCGTAGAATTCGGCAAAGCAACAGAATCAGTTGCAGACCAGACAGAGCTTAAAGAGCTTTTCAAGAACACATACGGAAAGCCGGAAGCACTCGTAAAAGAGGGCAATAACCCTGACGTTTCAAAAGAAATCAAAGTCGGCGTTATCCTTTCCGGCGGTCAGGCTCCTGGCGGACACAACGTTATTTCCGGTCTTTATGACGGAATCAAAAAAGCTAACAAAAAATCAACACTTTACGGTTTCAAGGGCGGTCCTTCTGGACTTATCGAGTGCGACTACGTTGAGTTCACAGATGATTTCATCGACGCATACCGCAACACAGGTGGATTCGACATCATCGGTTCAGGCCGCACAAAGATTGAGACACCGGAGCAGTACACAGCTTCCGCAAACACAGCAAAGAAGCTCGGACTTGACGCTATCGTTATCATCGGTGGT
>JAIKVO010000144.1 GCA_024685655.1 Treponemataceae bacterium | reverse complement strand
ATGGCGGAGAAATATCATAAGCCTTATAAGATCTGTTTATATAGTGATAAACAGTACACTAAAGCAGTTCAATTTGTTTTAGATAACAACAAAGATATATTTCGTTGCTCGGAGGATTTAAGAGTAGTATTCCCGAAATATAAGGAAGCAGTTTTTCAAGAGTTCTTAAAAGACGAAATGGAACCTTGGTGGGAAGAAGGTCATAATTCAAGTTCGTATTTTTGGATTATGCCTGTACGACAAGGGAAAGAAGGTGACTGGGGAGATTGGGGATGTCATTGCTGCTATAAAGAAGAAATATCAATAGAAGAAGATATAGTTTACATTTATTTATATCATCAATTTCTTCATCGCCATTTTGATACCAATATAGAGTATACATGCAGAGAAAAAGAATTTGGGGCAGAAAATATTGAGTTTGACTGGTACGGATATAATCTTTATAAATATGAAACTATTCGAAAAATCGCAAAAGAAATGAAAGAATTCTCTAAAATGGAGTTTTTATCACAGAATGTGGTTGAGTTTTATAAAACTTTGGCAGACCGTCTCCTTCTTATGATAAAACGACAACCTGATTGGGATTTTATTACTTTTGAAGGACCATAAATACAAGGAACAGCAAAAGCACTATAAAAAAAGGAGGATTGTATGAGAAGAAAAATATTTTATGATGAACACAATGAAGTCCATCGTACAACAGAAAACTTTGGAATAATTGATGATGGTGTTTATGTAGATGATTTTCGCCATCGACTCAAAATATGCAGCGAAGAAAAATACCGTGAGTTTGACTTAATAAACTTCTGCCGGGAGTTTAAGAATTATTTTGGATTTGCACCGAATATTATTCGGGCCAATGAAACAGGTATAAAGTCTGTTTCAGAAGAAAAATACAATGAATCTGAAAAGACTTTTGAAATAGCAGACTTCAAAATGAAAGTAGAAATACTTGATTCTGAAGTCCGAGATGATTTTTTGGAAATTGCGTATAGAAATGAATAGCGTTCAACAATTGTCAAAATCAAAACTTATTTCACGAATTAATTGGGATTATGATTTTTCAGAAAATGAATTATTATCTTTAATTAATGATAAGGGAAATCTCTCAAATATGAGACTTTGTTTTTTCATTAAAAGTCTTCAAGCTTTTACAATGGAGGAACTCATTTATCTCTGGGGATTAGAAGAATCTAAAAAATTATATACTCCTCGAATCAAGAAAGGTCTGTTTCCAAGAGAATTACGCAATAAATGGGATGAGTTTTTCCTGCTTTAAAAGAAAATGAACTTTTTGCTGGAGAGCTAAAAAAGCCGGAATATGACTTTACACAGCCCGTAAATATTTCAGACAGGTTTGCTATTGATTTTGTAAAACGTGACAATGAAAAAGAAACTGTTGTTCGTTGTATTGACAGAAAATACAATCAGATTACTACTGGCTCATATTATATTTCTACGATTATCGAACATAAAAAGGGATATGGTTTAACTCTTGATGGTGGTTTTCCTGAATGGACTGTTGATGCAATAGCTACTACCAAAGCAATAGAAATCTGCGAATACTATAAAAATAACAACATTGAAGTTACATCTAATTTTGTTGAAGAACAGAAAAATATTGAAGCACAAAAGCAAATAAAGTTACTTTCAATAAAGATGAACTTGGAAATTACATTGTAACGATTGGAAAAGTTGACGTTTCAAGTTTTAAAGGTCAAGAATATAGCAAAGTGGCGGTAGGCCTTGCACCTACAATATGGAGTCCTTATCGAAAGAACCCCCAGCTTACTACATTCGCTCCATCAACCACTTCGCTTGTCGGTAACAAACCCGACAAAGAAAGTATAGCACAGCAAGAAGAAAAGTCAAGTTCTCTTCTTGTTCACACGCCACAGTATTCAGATGATAATGAACAAAATAAAATTGACGTTCCAAAAATTTTCCTAAAAACAACAGATGAGATTGAAGCTGCAATTCCTGATGATTATGTCATTCCATTTATGGAAAAACAACTTGATTCATCAAGTTATGTTCCCATGACAAAACGGCATTTTGCCAATTTGTTATGGTATGCAAAAGATGGAACTGAAGATAACAAAGGAAACAAATCCTCATCAAAAATATAACCTTATGTTTGATCTCGATACAGAAAGCTATAGAGCTAATATATCAAATCCGGACCCTTTTGATGTATTAAAAATAATTCATAAATTGAATTCTTATATCGAAGAAGGAAAGAAACTGCCTACAATTGATTGCATAGCTTGTTATTAATTATTTCAAACCACATTCCATCTCCCTCACACATACTCAAGCGGCATGGAAACAACTTCATCACTCAAATACAAAGGATTATCACACTGACAAAGAATACACCCCTGACCAACAGAAACTCCGGAAAGTTTGGACAAGACAGAAAAATGTTTTGCCATATCTATTGTTGGGTGTGCTGATTTTTTTATTTCTATTGGGTAGAGGATATTATCTTTTTCGATTATCAAATCTATTTCTTTTTTATCTTTGTCGCGGTAAAAATAGATTTTCTCTGTTTCGTGACCGGCATTGTAATATGACTTAATTACT
>JAIKVO010000139.1 GCA_024685655.1 Treponemataceae bacterium | reverse complement strand
CGACACTTCTATTTGCGAAATTTCTATTTGCACAACTTCAGCGACAGAATTTCCGCCGGTAAAATACTCGGCTATGAAAGCCACTCCCTTCACGAACAAAAGCATCATGGCATAGTAAAGCACAGCCCGTAAATCCGCCATTTGCTCGCGGAATGAGAATCGCAAACAAAACGCAACAATCACCTGCAAAAGCACCAAAGCGGCGGCGCAAAACCAAGGAAGCTCAAAAACGGCAATGCTCACCACCGGAAGCACAAGAATCTTGATCCACGCCGGGCACCGATGAAGAAACGACTTTCCTTGCTTATAAGAAAAAGCAGAACCGGAATCTGCGGTTTGACGCTTTCGAAGTATGACTTTGCTGTATGAACGTTTCGCATCATTTCGCCGCTTCATACCGGTTCTGCAATTATTCACCACTGTAAATCCTCTACCGCCGTATAAGAAACAAGCGGATTACGTATATTCCATGCCTCCAGGTTCTTTTTCAATCCTTCAGCCGGAGTTCCGTCGAACACTTTCTCGCCACGGAACAACACAATAAAATGATCCGAAAGACCAAGACATTTCTCAATCTCGTGTGTCAGGATAATAACCGTCTTCCCTTCTTTCTTAAGGCTTCGTACAAGCATATTCACCTGTTTTACCCCGCCATAATCAAGATTTGCATACGGTTCATCAAGTATAATCACCGGCAATTCCATAGCGAGCATACACGCAACAGCAAGCCGCCGTTTCTCGCCGCCAGAAAGGAAACGTGCCGGAAAATCAGCTTTGTCAGAAAGTCCTGTCCGTTCGAGCGCAGATTCGACAGCCGCAGCAACACGTTCTCGTTTCCATCCCAAGTTTTTCGGACCAAAAGCAACATCCTCGGCAGGAGTCTCGCCAAGAATCTGCGTCTCCGCTTCCTGAAAAACAAGCCCTACCCTGCCACTGCAAGAGACAGTGCCGGAATCGTACTCGGAAAGTCCTGCGATAATCGACATAAGTACGCTTTTTCCAGAGCCGTTCTCACCGCCGATCACTGTGCACGAGCCTTCGTTAATCTCGAAACTCACGTTGTCAAGAGCACTTTTTTCACCAGTGGCAGTGTTGAAAACTTTAGTTATATTCCGCACAGCAACGCTCACCGTTTTTTTTGTTGTTACAGCGTCTTTCGGAATTGACTCACCTGTATTTCTCATGCCTGTAACTGCCATCCTACTTTCCGCCCTTGCGTTCCGAATACAAATACTGCGCCAATACTGGACGGACTTTGAGCACAACAGGAACCGCAACCACCGTTTTTATAATATCTCCGGGAATGTACGGAATTACGCACGCACCCATTGTGTAGGCAACGACAGATTTGTCCGCCGGAACAGTACCTGCCCCCAAAGCCCAGTATGAAAAGCGGATAACGCCCGGTATATAAAGAATGACCATACCAGCGAGAACAGCGGCGGAAACACGCACAGCCAATTTCACCGTTATTTTTTTTTCTGTAACAGAAGGCTTTCCTGCAATAAGCCCAGCAACAAGCGCACCAAGCAAATAACCCGGTAAAAATCCGCCTGTAGGACCGAGCCATACAGCAATTCCGCCGCTTCCACCAGAATAAACAGGCAACCCGATTAACCCAGCGAGCAGAAACAAAGTGGCTGGCGCACAACCCAAAAAACCGCCAAGAAGAGTGCCTGTCATAATGCAAAGAATGTTCTGCAGGACAATCGGAACGACACCTACAGGAATTTTTATGAAGCAACCGACACAGATAATGGCTGCAAAAAGCGCGATAAATGAAGAATAAATTGATATTTTGTTTTTCATGAGTGGAAATATAACAGATTTTGCGTATATTGTAAACCTAAAATCAATATTATGGTTTACATTTGGAAGAAAAAAGGATTGAAAGGGAAAAAGAAACCTTGCATTTATGCAAAAGGTGTCGTTTTCCCTTTCCTTGTCTTGACAAAATAATCGTACTGCAATATAGTTAGCTTATGCTAACTACTTAAAACATGACACTTTTCAAGTAGCAGTTTGTAGATACCCCTCATTTTGAAAGCCCTTGCAGGAAGTAAGCCACTTGCAAGGGCTTTTTTCCATAACTACTTTGCCCAAAATCATTTATTTGCGTCAAATAGTTTATTTCAATCTACCACACCAACTTAACGACAATAATTTGACTTTCAACATTTTTCCCTTTACAATTTGTTTTATAGTTTTTTACTAACTTTTTCTGCAAAAGCGCTTAATGTCATACAGGAGATAAAAATGACAAAAGTTTTTCAAATCGAAAGGAGAGCACCTATCTCCATTAAGATTCAGACACTTGCCACAGGTATCGCAATCGTTGCTGCCGTAGTAGTTCCACAGTTTTTTCATTGGCTCGGTACGGTTTCTGGCTCTGGAACAGCTCCAGGAGTAGCATTCTCGCCTATGCATCTGCCGATAATAATTGTCGGATTCCTTTCTGGTCCCTTCGCAGGCGGAATAGCAGGTCTTCTTGGTCCTGTCGCAGCATCACTTATTTCAGGAATGCCGCCACTCGCACAGCTTCCGTTTATGATGGTAGAACTTTTTGGCTACGGTGTCGCAGCAGGGCTTCTTCGTCATGTCAAAATGAACCTTGTTCTTAAAACTTTCATCGTAATGATTGCTGGTCGCGTTCTGCGCATGGGTGCATGTACATTCGCATTCTACGCGCTTGGCAACACAAAGATGGCGCCACTTGGCATTTGGACGAGCATCCCTGCAAGTCTGCCTGGAATCGCGCTACAGATCATCTTGATTCCTCTCATCGTTTTCTGGGTAGAAAACAGAGCAAAAGAAGAGAAATCAAATTAACATAACACTTGAATCTGATTAAAGCAACGGTTTAATCACCGGATTAGGATTCTTGCGATAATCAGATGGCTACAATGTCGCTTCGCTTCGCAATTTCTGGTGTTCATACCAGAGTTCGAAGCGAAGTTTGCCCGAAACAGCATCCTTTTCGCATTCGGGAATGTAATCCTCCCATCATACCGCAGCTGGATTTTCCCAGCGAGAACTCGTTTACTGTACAAAAAAACTGTTAAAAATCCTTATTTTTCTCCAAAAAAAGTGTAAAAACTCATTCAAGTTTTCTAATAATAATATGAAAACCACTAAAAACTTCGGTTCTCAGTGGCAACTTTGAAAATGCATCAATTCTTTCAAGGAGCTTGTCATGGATATAAAATCTCAACGTGAGTACCGAGACCGCCTCTTCAAGGCGATTTTCGGGCGAGATACGCCCCAGAGCAAACAGTGGCGGCTTGATTTGTACAACGCC
>JAIKVO010000064.1 GCA_024685655.1 Treponemataceae bacterium | reverse complement strand
CCCGGCAACACAGAACCACTGCGTTTCTTGCCGAAAAAGTCGGTGTCAAACACAATTGGCGTTCCGTCCGGATTCTCGTATTTCTCTTCGGGCTCAAAAGCAGGCGCAATATCGTCAGTTTTCATAATGCTGCACTTCGTTTCCGGCATAAACTCGTAAAGATTAGTTTCTATGCACGGCTTTCCGTCTTTTTCGGCATACCGGATGAAAACATCCTTACCAGGAACAGCGCAAGCATCCTTTTCCTTAGACATAGGGACAGCTCCGTTCAAATAAACGTTGCCAGAAGCCCATACAGGAAGCTCCGAGTAGTACCTATCGGTCGTGACTGAACCCATTCCGCAGTAGCCCTCAAAAAGCTTGTCCCATTCCTCAAATGTCGGGTAGTTCTCATACGGCACTGTTCCGGCTACCACGTTCCGGTCATCCCAGTCGTTCTTCTCGTTCCGCATCATTTCTGCCAAGAAAAACTGATCGGGTTCCTGCTGAATAAAAATGTTGTTGTAGAATTTGCAGTCACCGTGAAGAATCGTCATGAAACCCGCGACTTCCGTTCTGTGCGGAACGTGGTACGGCGTATAACGCGCGGATTGTCTTGTTGGTGCGCCGTTGTTCACTCCGCGACCGACTCCGCAAAGCGACCCGGCAATTATGTTGTGAACCATCGCTACACCCTGGGTTGCAAGCTTTACCGCATACTCAGAAAGAAAAATATTGTTGTCGAGCAATGTCGGACCATGAGAAACTTCAATGAACAAATCCTCCGCAAGCTCCGCCGTCGGTCTTTTTTCCCGTAAATAAGCTTCCGGCAAGCAGTTGTCGTGGAACAAGTTTCCTGTAACGCGCGTTCCCTGTGCCTGCCAGTCGAGCCAAATACCGCGTGTACAGTGATGGATGTGGTTATGGCGGTAAACAACGTCTATGGCAGCGTGCATCTTTATTCCGCCAATCTCCGCACCCGCAAGATTCTGCTTGTTGTTTATGTGGTGAATGTGGTTGTCCTCGATAAGCGAGAAAACGCCGCCCAAATGGCCCACAATTCCTGTCTGACCGCAGTCGTGTATATTGCACCGCCGTATTATATGCGAGCCGATATTCTCTTTTGTCCAGCCTTCTCTCTGTGCCTGACAAATACAGTCGCGCTCCGTCTGCGTTCCGTCCTTGTACTTCGTTTTGAGCCACTTGTTGTCGTTCTCCGGCTGCAGATACTTGCCGAGCGAAATGCCGGAGCACTTAGACTCGTATATCTCGCAGTCCTCGATTATCCAACCTTTTGACCAGTGTGGGCCGACCATTCCCTCCTGATACGCTGTCGGCGGTGCCCACTGTGTAGCCGCCTGAGAAATTTTGAATCCAGAAAGCGTTATATATCCTACACCTTCTTTTTCAGGGTAAAAACAGTGCTTCCGCGCCGAAATCTCGACGTTCTCTTTATTCGGGTCTTTTCCCTGGAAATTTGCATAAAAGACAGTTTCATCTGTCGCCGTGTCCTGCTCCGCGTACCAAGTGTAAACGGTAAAGTCTTTATCCCAGGAACGGCGGTTTTCCACAGGATTCTTAACTTCATCAACGCTAAGAACTTCGTACATAGATTTTCCGTTCAGGAACACATCTCCGGTATGCGCCGTAAAAAACGCAATGAACCAGTCGCCACTTACAAGTGTTGTATAAGGGTTTCTGTCCGTAAAGATTTTGTTGCTCACACGGGCTGTATACACGCCGCCGCCAAGAGAAGTCCAGTTTGAAACCGGCTCCGCACCGGAGATGTGCGCTGCGAGAGGTTTTTCAGAGCGATAAACTATCGGTTTTTCAGCTGTTCCGGCATTTTTCGGATTAACATACTCTCGGTAGATTCCGGGAGCGACAACAATTTCATCACCGGCAACAGCAATGTCAGCGGCTTCCTGAATACGGCAGAAAGGTTTTTCAGCCGTTCCGTCTCCGCCTTTTACAGAGGAACAGTTCACGTAATAAATCATAATATCTCCATATATTCAACTAACAATATATCTTTTACAACGATTGCTCGCTGATTCATTCATTTTTATCAAAACAACACCGAAGCACTCGACAAGATAGTGAAAGGCATTGCATAGCAGGGCAACAACAGTCCGGTGGACTGTTGTTAGCGAGTCTCCCGAAAAGCTGTGCTTGCAGGGGTAGCACTTTACGCCTAGGTTGTGCGGTTATTGTATTTGACTCGCAATCGCCTACGCTCTTGCTCGCAGGCATAAATAGGCGCAGTGCTGAACCTTGTCTACGCTTCGTATATACAGATAAGTGAAACTCGGAGTTCATCCTTATATCCAATTAAATATATTGAGCTATTTGAAGCTCAAAACCAAATTATTATGGTTTGTCGTTATGTTCCGTGACCTTAAAATCAAAAGTCTGCTTTTCTTTCTGTAGCGGCACGCTGTCTATCTGAAGCTCAAGCTGCGTATGACTTCTTAAGATTTGAACATAATCCGCGATACTGCTCCATTTTTTTGGCGATACAACACCGAAAGGCTTTTTTTCTTTGAACATCTCCACGTTGTGAACGTCGCTACCGGCAGTACAACAAAGGTTGTATTTTTTTATGTATTCAAGAGAACGACTGTCTTCATACCGTGAATTTCCCAAATTATATCCCTCTGCGGCATCCGCGCACCACGGATAAACATCTATTCCATCCTGATATGCACGCTCGCGACACGGATGAGCCTGCACAACAGCTCCGCCGCCATCCCTTACAAGCCTATACTGCTCCGCTCTCGTAGCGGTGACAATCTCAGGATGTTCGTAAAGCCAGGTTTTATCAAGCCCATACACAAGATACTCGTCGTTACCGAGCCGCGTCTCGAACCCGAAAAACACATCAAGTCCTTCTTTAAGGCCGGCTTCGTAAGCCCTTTCATAACCCGAAACGAAATTATCCACCTGTACTCGCCAAGGTAATGATCTGTCGATTGCACAATTGCCGTTAAAAAAGTGGTCTGTCACTATAATACCCGTATACCCTAAATCGATATACGGTTTTATATAATCTTCCGGGGATGTTGAACCGCATTTTGATCCAACATTCGTATGAAGATGTGTTTCATAAATATATTTCATCTTTTTTTCAGTAAAGTACAAAAAAGCTGCACCCCAAAAAAGGAAGTGCAGCTTTCGAATCAAATATTGAATTATTTGCTTATGTCGATATTCTTTCCAGTAAGTCCGACGAACGCGCCTGCTTTTGCTTCGCTAGCCTCTGGATGAGCAATAAGCCACTTGTTGCGTGCCCAAAGAAGCTTGTCCTCAAGGTTCTTCGGCTCAATAGCAGGTTTCTCGGTATTTGTATCCTTAGGAAGAACAATGATAACACGGAAGCCGTCTTTTGAAACTCCGTCTTTTGTAACGGCATTGCATGGTGCATAATGCAAAGTCGTTTCGTAAACCTGAACGACAGTTCCCTTCGGTGCGTAGAAAGCCTCGACTGCACTTGTGTCAAGCTTGCCGTTCTTTACAGCCTGAAGAGGAGCAAGGAGCAGAACGATGTCGTTCGCAGGAATATTAAGCTCGCTTCCGCGGTGGTATTCCAAGCAGTTAAGCTTGGTGTTGTTTCCGTTGCAGTAACCAACCTGAACAGGCATTCCACCGTAAGCATTCACAGAGAATTCCTTCGCAATAGCCAGGCTTTCAAGACCATCATCGCCAGGCTCGTAGATTACCGCGTCAGCAGGTTTCTTTGTTGTAGCTTCAAGCTTCGCAAGAAGTTCTGTAACATCGTATCCGTCAAGCACCTTTCCGTATTTTGTGAATGCATGACTGAAAACTGACTTAATTTTCATTTTTTTCCTTCCTTTGATAAGAATCTGCAATTGCAGATGCAGCATTTCTTCAATTATAATCGCAAAATTTAAATCCGTCCAACAGAAAAAATTCTTATGTTTTTGATGTGCTTCAATCCCTTGAAGCATAAATCTCTTCTTTGTATACTATCTGCATCGGAAATCCGAAGAAAAGCAAGTTCTGTGCTTACGACGGCTCAGAACACAAATGAATACACCCCGGAGGTTATACATGAAAAAACTGGCAGCAGTATTGTGCGCAATATCTGTTATTTTCTGTGCAGCAGCACAGGAATACGAATTAAGCTACTATCAGGAATTTGACAGCGAAGGCAGAGTCACATATGAAAAAGATGCCTACGGATACGAGGCAAAAGCCATGTATGATAAAAAAGGAAATCAGATTTACTTCAAGAGCACCGTCGACGGAGAGCTGGACGCAGAAGGATGGTTCACATATCATGCAAACGGGGAAATTAAAAACTGCCGCGTTATAGACGGATCCGAAGAATGGTTCTACATATACGACAAAAATGGAAACATCACTTATGTAGAGACTCCTAGCGGAGACGTATATGCATACTATTATGACTCCCTTGGCAGAAATACGTACGCTTCATCAAAAGACGGCGGTAAAGTATTCTTTGCCTACACGGATGATATTGTATACGCAAATTATATCACGAATGATGACATACTTTTCTATGAATATGATAACGTGGGAAACATCATTTCCTCTTATTCAGTAAAGGAAGGTGCTTTAACAACATACGACAATGACTCCTTGGCAGCATCAGAAGGCTCTGATTACGATTACTCCGGTGATGACGGCTATTACTACGACAATGATTATGACGACCAGTACTGGAATGACTATTACGGATACGATACCGACGATGACATCACGGAAGAATATGACAGATACGGCAACGTCACTTTGCGGACAACACGTTACTACTCCGAGAAATATGAGTACACCTATTACAGAGACGGTACAATAAAGACTGTAACTTGCTACGACAGAGTTTTCGATAATTTCTAAGAGTAATATAAAATTTGGTAAACAATTATGAAACAATATACTAAAGACGAAATTCTCAAAATTGCAAAAGAAAAAGATGTCCGGTTTATAAGGCTCCAGTTCACGGATATTCTGGGGGCTCTAAAAAATGTCGCTGTATCTACAAGTCAGCTTGAAAAGGCATTGAACAACCAGTGCATGTTCGACGGTTCTTCCATTGAAGGTTTTGTCCGCATTGAAGAATCTGACATGAAACTGTACCCGGACCCGAACAGCTTCGCACTTTTCCCATGGAGAGAAAACAACTCAGTAGCACGTCTTATATGCGATGTCTACAAGCATGACGGTACGCCTTTCAACGGCTCTCCAAGGCAAGTCCTTAAAAACGTGCTCGCTGATGCAGCATCGTTGGGATACACATTCAACGTGGGACCGGAATGCGAGTTCTTTTTATTCAGGAACGATGAGACCGGCAAACCTTCTTTGCAGACATTCGACGATGCCGGCTATTTTGACATGGGACCTGTGGATCCGGGCGAGGATGTACGCCGTGATATCGTCCTTACTCTTGAGCAAATGGGCTTTGAGATTGAGGCGTCTCACCACGAATGCGCACGCGGACAGCACGAGATCGACTTTAAATATGACGACGCGCTCACAACAGCTGACAGGGTGATGACGTTCAAACTCGCCGTAAAAACGATAGCGAACAAGCACGGTCTTCATGCGACATTTATGCCGAAGCCGATTTTTGGCATAGCGGGCAGCGGAATGCACCTGAATCTTTCCATGGCGAAGGACGGCACGAATCTTTTCTACGATCCAATGAACAAGCTTGGGCTTAGCAAAACTGCTTACAGCTTCATTGCAGGTATAATGGCGCATATAAAAGGAATGACGGCGATAACAAATCCGCTTGTAAACTCGTACAAACGTCTTGTGCCGGAATTCGAAGCTCCTGTATACATCGCTTGGTCGGCTCAAAACAGAAGTCCGCTAATAAGGGTTCCTGCCGCTCGCGGAAACGGAACAAGAATCGAGCTTCGCTCAGCAGATCCTAGCGCAAATCCGTACCTTGCGCTGGCTGTAACAATTGCGGCAGGTCTTGACGGTGTTAAGAAAAATCTTGAGCCGCCGCCAGCAGTTGACGGTAACATATATGCCATGACGCCTGCACAGAGACGGAAGCACCACGTTGGAAGCTTGCCAACATCACTGGAAGAAGCCATTATCGAGCTTAAAAAGGACAAATTCGTCTGCGACACGCTCGGTGAGCATATTCTTACAAAATATGTTGAAGCAAAACAAATGGAGTGGAACCAGTACAAAACACGCGTAAGCCAATGGGAGATAGACAACTATCTTTCAAAATACTAGAAAAAAAATGCCTATTTTTTCACAAAATAGATAAAAAGTTGCCGGTGTAGTCGTATAAGTATTGTATGAAACACAATACTTATAGCACCGGTCTTTTTTTTTACAAAACAATCAGTCTGGGGAAAAGCACCCTCATCTTATTCCTGATTCTGTCGTGCATGCTCACGCTCGCATCATGCAATGGCGGCTTCCTTCATGATGCGCTGTACACAAAAAAACTCACCATAAACATATCTGGAAAAAACGGCACATTATTCTGGATAGATGACAGAGGCAATATCCACCGGCAAAAATGCGCACAGTCTTTGCAGACTGAAACAACGACAAGCCCCGCCATAGACGAACCTCTAACAATCTCCATCGCAGTCTCCAAAGAATTTGTTACACCGGTACTTTTTCTCTGCGAAAAAGAAGAGCATCCGAAGGGATTCATCTACCCTCTATCAACAGAATTCACCGATACAGGCGGTTTCACAGCATATATACTTTACAGGCTCATAAAAGACACTGACGACACGAGCAGCGACAAGAACGAAGTACGCCATTTCAGCAATCACTTCAACTGGAAAAAGTTTCAGGAACTTATAGAACAAGCCGCTGAAAAAGAAAAGAATCCGTGGGAATACGACCAGACACGCATTCTGGAAAGCATCGCGGACAGCTCTTTTACGGCAAACATGCTCCGCTAAAAAGCAAAGGAGGGGTATTCGCAGCGTAGCTTCTAGCTGCGGACAAGCTCTAATGCGCATTGAAACACTCCGTTGGCAACGCACAGGGGGCGCTCCCTAAGGGTAGGTATTTCTCTTCCTTACTCTTGAAAAACCGTGCATACCGCTGTAAACTTTGATTTATGATGAAAATCATTTCGTTCAGAAAAATCTGCAGCCATGCTATTTTCGTGCTGCTTTTGATATATATCATGCTCGTCCCGTTTTCCTGCAAAAAAAAGGAGGCGCAAACCGATGATGGGCAATTATCGCTTACAACCATAAATCTTGACATTCCCGGCACACACAACTGGTACTATCTGACAAAAGAAGGATACACAAAAACAGAACATCCGTCACAAACTCCAAGAGCTATAAGCAAACTGTGGACAGACGCATTAAGGCTTTCATCGGCGACGCAAAAGGATGGAACGGCATTTTTCGTCGTAAACACAAAGGGGCTTCTTCTTGTGGACGAAAAGGGATCATTGTCACTTAAAACAGATTTGAAACTTTTCCCCGAAAAAACAGCTGGAAATCTTGTTATGGCAGGCAACAATCCAATTTTTCACCTGTATGAGAACACCGTCCTGGAGCTTGAGGCAGACCCGGAATCAGAAAACACGCAAAGGCTCGCCGACATTCCCTTTCTGGCAATGTATAACACTGATAACGGAACTTTTTTCCCAGGCCCTGACAGAAATTCATTCCAATTTCCAGAGTCAGCAGAGGTGACGCAAGTTTATTTTGATGGTAGCGAGTTGTATCTTTCCGTAAAAAACAGCACGGAAAAGAAAAACGATTTCACATACTACAAGATGAAGATGCCTGAGACTCTTTCGGATTTTATACTTTCGGCAAGGAACCGCAGCGCATCTTCTTTTAATCTTGAGGAAATTGACGAGGATACTTTTGAAGCGAAGCTGACTCCTCAACCGTTCGAGAATGCTCCGGAACGGCTCAAAAAGCTGCTTTCGGTGATTCCGGGATCTTTTCCATTCAGCGTGACACTATCCGGAGCAGCGGTCGAGAACGAAACTCCGCGAACATGGATAAACAACGACTCACCGGAAGCACTGATTGAGACCGGCATTCCTACGCAGACAGCGAACGCAGTTTTGGAAAAAGACTACGTTATGGCGTTGTTTCCCGACGGCACAGGATATTTTGCCGGTTGTATGCCGGGAAAACACATCCTGAACGGAGGAAAGCCGTTCTGCTTTATCCTGCCTCAGTTGCCTTCCGGGTTTAAGTACGGAGTGTTCGCGATATCAGGCACAACGATGACCGCTGCCTGGGAGGAAAACGAGTTTTACCAAACAGGCAGAGCGGGCTTCATCGTTATAGACTTAGGAAAAGTATTGTACGAC
>JAIKVO010000062.1 GCA_024685655.1 Treponemataceae bacterium | reverse complement strand
AGGTCGTTCAGTTACACCTGTAAGGCTTAAAAAGTCATAGTACTCTTCTTCAACAGATTTAAGAGCTTCCTGCGCAGGAAGAAAAGCCATCATAAATATCAATAAAACTGTAAAATAGAATAGTTTCTTCATTTGTAACCTTCAATTTCAATTTGCTGATTTATAATTAAAGTAAAATAAGCATTTATTATTCAATTATCCAATCAGTAAGATTTTTTGTCTTGCTTGAAAAATTCGCTCCAACAAGGACTATTTTTTTGTCGATATTCTGGTACAGTATTGCATAGTTCTTAGACTTAATTTGCTCAATTGCTTGTTGTGCAGTACCATCCAATTTGAACTCAAAAACATAAATAGCTTCTTTTGTCCATACAACGGCATCACTTCTGCCATCTCCGTTTTGTACTTCGCACTGGATAAATTGCCCGATAAGTTTAAAAATAAGCCAGAAAAACGCTTGTGCATTAAGTTCGTAATATTTTTGGCTTGTTTTTTGGGGTTCAGAGCTAAAAATACATTGAATACGTTTCATAAATTTTTCTGTCTGCCCATTTCTTATTTCTTTTATAAAGTTTACTATCTCTATTCTGTCACTTCCGTTCTCGAAGCCTGCATAATATGGAACAAGACACTTAAAAAAGCCATAGCGAACTTCATTATTGGGAAACCCCAAAGTAAATGACTGAATATCAGTTTCATAACCTTTTATTGTGAGATAACCTGTCTGATAAAGCATAGGTATTGGTAGCTCTGAATTGAGCCAGTATGCGTGGCTTTTTTTACCAACGAGTTCCTGTGTTATTCCGTATTCTTTTTCCCATACAGAAAGCTTTGTATTCAAGCTTTCCTTAAACTCTTCAAGAGTAGTATAACTTCCAACATTAAAATCTAGATATAAAACAGGATGTTTTATCAATTCTTCTCTATTCTGAGTTTTGGCAAGCTGTGGTTCTAATTGCTCAAGGTCAAGACCTTTGAACATCTCTTTTTGACCTTCAAAATAAGCTCGCAATGTAGAAAGAAAAAGGCTTTTGCCGAAACTGCGTGGTCGGCTTAGAAAATATGTTTTTCCGAAACTAGCTAGTTCATAAACATAACGCGATTTATCAACATATACAAAATTACGATTGCGGATATCTTCAAAAGTTTGAATACCTAATGGCAAGTTTCGGATTTGTGTCATAAGTTGTTACCAATATCACAATTATACTATAAAACTAAGTATTGTTCTATATATCGTATTATTGTATAATAAAAAACGTATTTTACTACAATTAGTACGATAATTTGTACATTGATTGGGATTTCATACATTAGTTTTAGGATACACTTTATGAAAGGAATAATTCTTGCGGGAGGAGCCGGGACAAGGCTCTATCCCCTTACAATGGTAACGAGCAAGCAGCTTTTGCCGGTATATGACAAACCGATGATATACTACCCTCTTAGCACGCTTATGCTTGCTGGAATAAAGGATATACTTATCATCTCTACACCGGACGACACACCGCGTTTTGAAAGCCTTTTGGGTGACGGTTCTCAGTTCGGAATATCGCTCCAGTATAAGGTCCAGCCTTCTCCTGACGGACTGGCACAGGCTTTTATAATCGGCGAAGAATTTATCGGTGAAGATTCTTGCGCAATGGTTCTTGGAGATAACATTTTTTACGGCAACGGATTCAGCAGAATACTTCGCACCGCTTCAGATAACGCAGAAAATAACAGCAGAGCGACTGTTTTCGGTTATTATGTTCCAGATCCAGAGCGTTTTGGTGTAGTGGAATTTGACGAAAACGGTAAAGTTATAAGCATTGAAGAAAAGCCTGCCAAACCAAAATCAAATTATGCAGTGACAGGGCTTTATTTCTACCCTAAAGGTGTCTCCGCAAAGGCAAAGACGGTGAAACCTTCTGCACGAGGTGAGCTTGAAATAACGACATTGAACGATATGTATCTTGCCGATTCCTTCCTTGACGTTCAGTTGCTTGGACGTGGTTTTGCATGGCTCGATACAGGAACAATGGACAGCCTTTTAGAGGCGGCTGATTTTGTCCAGATGATAGAAAAACGCCAGAGCGTTACAATATCTGCTCCAGAAGAAATAGCATATAAAAACGGTTGGATTAACAAAGAAAAGCTTTTGCAGTCCGCGACTCGCTATGGTAAATCCCCGTATGGCGCACATTTACGTGCCGTAGCAGAAGGAAAAGTAAGGTACTGATATGAAAGTATTTGTTACAGGAGTCAACGGACAGCTTGGACATGACGTTATGAACGAGCTTAAAAAACGAGGTTTTGACGGAATTGGCTCCGATATAACAGAAACTTACGGCGGAATTTCAGACAGTTCAGCAGTATGCTCAATGCCATATATAAAGCTGGATATTACTGACTGTACGGCGGTTTCGACCGTAATTTCAAAAGAAAAACCAGATGCAATTATACATTGCGCGGCATGGACAGCCGTTGACGCTGCTGAAGATGCCGATAAAACAGACCTTGTAAGAGCTGTGAATGTCACAGGAACTCAAAACATAGCGGTAGCAGCACAAAAAATCGATGCGAAAATGGTATATATCTCTACTGATTATGTTTTCAATGGGAAAGGCACGGAACCTTGGAGACCTGATGATAAAAACTATGCTCCGCTTAACGTTTATGGTAAAAGCAAACTAGACGGTGAACTTGCTGTTTCAAGTAACTTGGAAAAATTTTTCATTGTTAGGACGGCATGGGTTTTTGGCTTGAACGGGAAAAACTTCATAAAAACGATGATAAATGTAGGAAAAACTCACGACCAAGTACGTGTCGTCAATGATCAAATTGGTACCCCAACCTACACTCCCGATTTATCACGCTTACTTGTCGATATGATTGAATCCGATAAATACGGATACTATCATGCTACAAATGAAGGCGGTTATATTTCATGGTATGATTTCTGCGTTGAATTCTACAAACAATACGGACTTCCTACTAAAGTCATTCCTGTTTCCACTGCCGAATACGGACTTAACAAGGCTGCCCGGCCTTTCAACAGCCGCTTGGACAAGACGAAACTTTTAGAATCTGGATTTAAGCCACTTCCAGATTGGAAAGATGCCGTGAAACGATACTTAAAGGAGGCACAGCTATAATATGGGTCAGATAACTGTTGAAAAAAACGTTGGTGGGATTGAAGGGCTTTGCATCATATCGTCTGCGGTTCATGGCGATAACCGTGGTTACTTTATTGAGACTTATAACCAGAATGACATGAAAGAAGCAGGTCTTGATATCTCTTTTGTTCAGGATAATCAGTCTATGTCTACAAGAGGAGTTTTACGCGGGCTTCACTTTCAGAAACAGTTTCCGCAGGCAAAACTTGTACGCGTAATAAAGGGGTCTGTTTTCGATGTCGCCGTTGATATACGTACCGGCAGCAAAACATATGGCAAATGGTATGGCGCAGAGCTTTCAGAAGAAAACAAAAAACAGTTCCTTATACCAGCTGGCTTTGCGCACGGTTTTTTGGTACTTTCCGATATAGCAGAATTTTGCTATAAATGTAGTGATTTCTACCATCCGAATGACGAAGGTGGAATCGCTTGGAATGATCCCAAAATCGGCATAAAATGGCCGGGTATTGAAGGAATATACGCAGGAACTGCTTCGTCAGAAGGTTACACTGTTCTCGGGTTGCCACTGAATCTTTCCGATAAAGACAAGAAATGGCCGAGTTTCGAAGGATTCAGACAGGGGAATTAAGGACATTTAGTTTATGGATATAGCTGCCACAGAAAAAAACAACACTCCTCTACTTTCCATTATCACGATTAATTACAACAATGCTTCGGGGCTAGTCCTTCCCCAAAATTTGACCAAATTTAAGGAGAGTTTTTCATACCTTTTAGTTTTGAACTGACTTGGTATCAATTCTTTTAATCCTTTCTGCGGACGATTCTCGTTATAATCAATCCGCCAGGATTCAATTATTTGTTTTGCCTCTGACAGAGACGAAAAATAGTTTTCGTTCAAACATTCATCGCGAAAAATCCGATTGAATGATTCAATAAAGCAGTTATCCGTCGGTTTTCCAGGACGTGAGAAAACCTGCTTAACATCATGATCTATGCACCAGGACTGAACTGCAGAACTTCTAAATTCTGGTCCGTTATCAGTCTGAAG
>JAIKVO010000031.1 GCA_024685655.1 Treponemataceae bacterium | reverse complement strand
ATGATAGCAAAAAACGATTTTCCGATTTTAGAACTGGACTCAGACAAAGTTGCCAAGCTCAATCCTAGCCAGCTTGTAGACAAGAAATTTGACGCGAACAAAATGATAATCACGTTTTTTCCAGAAGTACTTAACAAATTTTTGGCAAACGGAGATATTGAATCATATTACGAAATAGGCGGTGAAAATCCGTTCACAATTTACCGTTTCGTCAATGACAAGGATGTACTTATCGTTCTTGGACAAGTTGGGTGTCCGGCTTGTGGTGGAAACCTCGATTTGTTCAACGCTTTCGGTGTTAATAAAGTGATGTTCTGCGGCGGTGGCGGTGTTCTGGACAAGAACATTAAAGTCGGACAGCTTTTGCTTGTTGACGGTGCAATTCGTGACGAAGGTTTCTCGTACCACTATGTTGAGCCGTCACGCTATATTTATACAGACAAAAAAATCACAGATAAAATTGCCGCCTATCTTGAAAAAGACAACATTCCGTTTATGCGCGGACTTTGCTGGACGACTGATGCAATTTTCCGAGAGACAGCCGAAAAAGTTGAGCTTAGAAAAAGTGAAGGCGCAAAAATCGTGGAGATGGAGCAAGCTGGTTGCATCGCTGTGGCGCAATTCCGCGGATTTGATTACGGCGCAATAATTTACGGCGGTGACGATGTTGCTTCAGAAGAGTGGAATCACCGTGGCTGGAACACGCGCGAAGGAATCCGCTACAACCTTGTTATGCTTTGCAAAGATCTTGTAAAAGAGATGTAAGTCGCTATAGCTCTTTGTTGTTCAGGCGATTTCTCTGTGTTTCGCAAACCACGAAAGCTGACTCTACCGCAAGGCTCCGCTAAAACTGTGATTTGCTGAACTTTTCGAACCGCTTTACCGCCGACTCTATGGCTTTTTCAAGCTTTTTCGTCACTTTTACTTCCGGTTCATACCACAAATTTTTCACATTGAGCTTCTTTTCTTTTTGGTCGTAAACAAGTTCGATTCTGCCAACAAGGTTTTCACCGTAAAGAACCGGAAGCACATAATAGCCGTATTTGCGCTGAGCCGCCGGCGTGTAGATTTCCCATTTGTAATCAAAACCCCATATTTCTTTTATAAGGTTTCTGTCCCACATCATGTTGTCCAAGGCGGCGATAAACTCACAGCGTGTTTCCATGGTTGCGGAGACCGATGCACCTGAAGCAACCGGTTTTTCGGCGAAGGCTCCGTTATGCGTCGCACACAGCTCTGCACTTAGCGCGGCATTTTCTACCGCACCGTGACGGATTTGCCTGATAATCGCGACATCTTCAGAAAGGCAGTACAGCGTGTATTTTATTCCGTCCACTTTCACAGGAACAATGCGACCTTCTTCGACTAGCGACTCAAAAATCTTGTTACGTACATCACTCTTCAAATCGCCAATTCCAAGCCACGCATCAGACGGACGGTTCCACAGCATTCCCACAGAGCCGATTCGCTCCAAAACGCGCCATTTTTTGTGGTCAAAATCATCAGGATACGGGTCGGACTCCTTCAAAATATCTGACGGAATGCAGTTTTCGATCAAATCATAGTATTTTACGCTTCTTTTTTTATGATGAATCGCAAGCTCGCCCCGGAAATACATGTGCTCCAAAGCCGCGCGCGACAGTTTTGTCGTAGCCCAATACCAGTCTACTTTATCGGGAATCTCTAAATCTGCGGAACATAGCGGACCGCGTTCGGCAATCATTGCTTTTATTTTGGCGCAAACCGCCTGAATCTCATCAAAACTCCGCTCATTTTTAAGATGCCATTCTCTGTCGCGCTTAAAATATTTCCAGTTTTCCACCGGGATAATCGCCAGGTTTTTGTCAAAGTTGTCGAGCAGCTTCCTATCCTCATACAAAAGCTCGTAAAGCATCTTCTTTGTAAAACCGCTTACCCTTGACTGCAAAACAAGCTCAGCGTTTTTTCCGCACACATCAATCGGGTCAAATTGAACGCAGCCCGCCTGACGCACGAACGCAAGCACACCTTCTTTCCCGGAAAACCTGTACTCGCCAAGCAAACCTTGTTTGTAGAGGATAAATTTCTTCGCTTCATCTAAAGCCAAGTTCAGCTCGCACATTTCTGCCATTATAATATCATCCGCGTTTTATATGACGTTTCATTCCCCCTGCCAAAATCTCAGAATCCGGCATTGAAAGGATTTCATCAGCAGTCGCCCACTTAAAATCGCACGTCTCGCCTTCCTGCAGCTGAACAGAGTTTTTGTCACAGTCGGTCACGCACAAATATCTTACATGAATGCTGTGCTTTTCGGGATTTAATGTCCAGTCCAGTTCTTGAAGTTCTGTGGCAACAATTCCGGTCTCTTCACGAAGTTCTCGGAAAGCAGATTCTAGCGCTGCTTCACCTTTAAGGGCAGAACCTCCGGCTGTCGGCTCCCACATGTTCGGATAGCTTTTGCACGGAGCACGTTTCATAAGCAGATACGTTCCATCCGTATGCCTTACAAGTATATGATTCACAAGATGATAAACCCCGTCCGGAATTTTAGCTTCTTCACCACGAACAAGTGTAAGCCCTTCGATTTTTTCAAAATTAGAATTATAAGCGTCCCAAATTTCCATTTTACATCTCCTGTTTATACCAATATCATTAAATCAGCACTGAAATATTCGCCATGAATATATTTATGGTGCTTTCGCAAACACCCTGCATTAGTGCCCCCCCTACGAGCGCAGCTCTCCGGGAGACTCGCTGAAAACAGTCCACTGGACTGTTTTCACCCTGCTACGCAGTGTCGCTCCCTAAGTTCAGCACTACGTGCTTCAATAGTGGCGTGCAGGGAACCTGTTGGCTACGCACCATAAATTAATGACATTGCCTGTTTATACATCCAGTCGCTCGCGACCATCTGGTGCGGCTAGTTCAGTCAAGCTTTTCTATAAACTCAATAACGTCCATCTGTGTGTCTACATGCGGAAACTCGTCAAGAATCGGACATGGGATATGAGGCGCAAAAGCCCTGTCGTGAAACCAAGTACACTGCACTGCTTTCATTCCGATATCCCTTGCAGCAAAAAGTTCACGAGAACCGCCGTCACCTACATAAACACATTCGTCCGCCTTTACGCTGAGAGTTTTCATCATAGCGTGGAAAATTGCCGGATCAGGCTTACAAATTCCCTGCTCAAACGAAATCATCACTGCATCAAAAAGCGGATTCAGCGGACTCGAACGAATCATATCACGCTCATCGGAAAACGTGTTCGATATCAGCCCGACCAATAAACCTTTTGTGTGGAGCGTTTCCAAAAGCCGGATAGAATCTTCCGGGATTGCGGCAAATGTGTCGCCAAGAGCCTCACACCGTTTTTTTGCAATTTCCTTCACTTTTTCAGCGGAATAAACGCCAAGCTTTTTCAGCGTGACGGCAAGAGCTTCCTCAATTGTGTATTTTCCTTTACTCCGCTCGTTCTCTGTTAAATGCCATTCTTTCCTGAAATCGTCTTCCGGTAGCCCCAAATCAGCTGCAATATCTTCGCTAAAATACGTTCTTCCCTCGAATAAAGTAATAAGAGTCTCGAACATATCAAAAATCACTGCTTTTATCATTTTATGTCCTTTTTAATATGGGTGTTCGGGCGGGCTTTCCGCACTTCGCTATCGCTCATCCTCCTCACCGGCTATGCCGGTTCCGGTGGACTGCTTCGCAGGTGCTCCAAGCCCTAACACATAATATCATGCGGTTATTGATTTTGTCAGTATTATGTGTTTACAATTACTCATGAAAAGAAAAATTATCAATTATTTGATTATTATGAGCATTTTTATTCTATTGGGAACTCTTTTTTCCTGCGCATCTTTAAAAACTGATGACGATGATTCAAACAATCAAGCAAGAATCGAGCTGAAAGGAAATCCGACAACGGGCTATTCATGGTTTTACGAAATTGAGGATGATTCTGTTATTCAGCTTGAAGAGGATATAAAATACCTCGGTTCAAATAACGTAGTCGGCGCGCCAAGCCTTTTTACATATACGGTTGTCGCTTTAAAATCCGGCTCAACAACAGTTAAGTTCGAATACAAGCGTCCTTGGGAAGATTTGCCCGCAGTGGACACAAAAATCTATCAAGTCAGTGTTGATGATAAAGGCATTGTCGAAATTAGCGAACCTTGACACAAACATCATGAGGCTATTTTTTAGCCCCGAACAGATGCCGCTCTCGCCATGAATCAGCAGGTGATATACGACATATCGCTGATTCGTTTTACGAAATGTTTGCCGTCATCGCTCACAATAAAATGAGAGACCCCTCCAGAAAGACCGTGAATGTCGCCGTTATTAAGCGATTCTACCGGCATTCCTAAAAACATTGCATTAAAATGACAGAGCAAACCGCCGTGCGAAACGATGACTATAATTTCGTATTCACTATTCATAACGCTGTCAAAAAACGGTTTTAGCCGATTCCATGCATCGCGCTTGCTTTCTCCGTCAGAAAACAGCTTGTCGTCTACAGTTTTTTCCGGACACTCAATGTTCTCGCGCAGCCATTGCACGGATTTTCCGCAGCACCTACCAAGATTTCGCTCACGCAATTCTTGTTTAAAAATCGGAGTTATGTCAAAGTATTTTGCTACAGCTTCTGCAGTCTGCTTTGCGCGGATTAAATCAGAAGAATAGATAACAAAATTTTTATCTTTCAAACTTTCGCCCAATTCTTCGCTAAGTTTTTTTCCGATTTTATCCGCCTGCGTTTTTCCAAGTTCCGTCAAATCCCAATCTGTCCAAGACCCGACCATTCCGTTTGTGTGATGAACAGACTGTGTATGCTGAATCGTAATGATGTGCTTCATTTTTCGTGTTTCCTTAATTACGCAATACTCGCGCCCTCCAACCTAAAATAGCTCGTCAAGCAAAATGTAATACCGTATTTTCTCGCGATCAGGCTCTATGCCAAGTTCTTCAAAAAGCATATCGGGATTAAAATCAGGATAGACCTTACCACCGTATGTGCCGTCAAAATTATGCTTCAAACTCCGGTAGCAAAGCGCAATATCGCGCCATTTGTCACCTATTCCTGTTTCGCCTAAATCGATGAACCCGCTTATGCGACCGCCTTCAACAAAAACGTTCGGCAGACAAAAATCTCCATGCGAAAGAACAGGCTCATAATCGGGTTTGTGTTCTTGAAGCCAGTGCAAGAGGGCGGTCGGGCTTGCGAAGCCGTCTTTGCCGAAAGTGTCTGGCTCAGAATCGCTAACATCCACAAGATTATTCTCAACACGAAACCTCGCTTCCTCAAGATCCTTTTCAATCGTGCGGTTGCGCGGGCAACCTTGTACATCAATGCTCCAGAGCATTTTCAGTGCACTCGCCAAAAGCCGTACAAGCTCGCGCGGCCTCTCCAAATAATAAGTGTCGCACGACATTTTTCCCGGCACTCGGCTCATAAGCAGATACTGAAAGCCGCCACCCACATTTTGCCCACTGCCCGCGTCGCAACCTGTATTCCTGCGAACACCGGCAGTTTCACCGCCTGTGTTGCTGCCCGCACCTCTGCCTGTGCCGCACGCACAGAAAGCTTCACCGTTATAGGAGTTTTCACCTCTATCTGCACTGTAGGTGCACTCGTAGCAGAGTACTTTCGGCACAGGAATTTTTCCTTCAAGCCAGCGCATAACCCGTACAGTCGCATCATTTTTGTCGCGAATTGCTTTATCCCATACCGCAACAATCTTAAGAACGCAGTCGTCGAACACAAAAATTTTTGAGCTGGACATACCGATATCATCTGTTTTGTAAGGCTTGCCTTCAATCAGTTTTCGAATGTTTTCTGGTAAATCGCACGGTAACTCATGTTCGCCGGGGCTGTTTTCTGGTGAAACTCGCGGTACTGTCGATCTTTGCAGTAGTTCCTGACCGCCGGAGCTGTTTTCCGGTGAAACTCGCCACATTGCCAATTTTGGCGGTAATTCCGGCTCTCCAAAGTTATTTCTTGGCGAAACGCACTGATCTATCGTGTTTTTACGTTCACTCATCGCATAATCCTATCAACACGCAGCCACAAGTTGCTCCATCTCCCGAATCTTATCACCAACGTCTTCCGGGCGATGCGCATCTGATGAAGTGACAATACGTACATTATGTTTTTTCAAAATCTTCAAAAACTCCGCGTCAATGCCAATCGAAGCCGTATCCGAACAACGCCTGAAAACTCCGCTGTTCTCATCTGCGTACATATTGCTTTCTGCCAGTGATGTAGCAAGATTCTCGTAATATTCCGTAAGTGCGAACGACGGCTTGTGCCCGAACAGCTTGATTGAGTCAGGATGCCCGATTCCATCGAAAATCCCGCTTTTTGCAAGCGAAACAGAATCCTCGAAATAACTCTGGAAAATCTTGTCAACATCAAGCCCTGCCCAAAGTTCCGCCGTATGGTCAAATGCAAAATCGTTTACAAAATGGATGCTGCCGAGCAAAAAATCAAAACCTTTGCCTTGTGTCAGTTTCACCGTTAAATCCTCGAAATCTTTGAAATAGCAAACCTCAAGCCCGAACTTTATGCGCACTGGCCACTTTTCGTCCCGTACCTTCTCGATAAGCCGCAGATAATCGTCAAGCTTTTTTACACCGCCAACCCGATGAAACCACGCGTTCACAAAATCACTTTTTGCGCAGACCGAATCATACATCGGAACAAATTCCTCGAATCGGAAATTGTGCTCCAAAAGCCAAATTTCATCAAGATTCATCTCGACAGCGCGGCGCACAAACTGATTTATCCAATCAAGCGTATATTCCCCACGCTCAATATGAATATGTCCGTCTATCATTTTTAATTCCTCGTGTGTGGCACACCGACCACGATACTTGCGCTAGTCACGTTTTTAGTGGGGATGTGCGCAGTTTTTTTGTGGCACATCTGCCACGGTACCTGCGCTAGTCGCAGTTATTTGTAGCAAGCGCGTTGTCTACCCCGATTTCGACACTCGCGCCGGTCACCGCAGTTTTTTTGTGGCACATCTGCCACGGTACTTGCGCTAGTCGCGGTTTTAGTGGCAAGCGCGTTGTCAGCCCCGGTTTCGGCACTCGCCCCGGTCACCGCAGTTTTTGCAGCCCCGATTTCGCCACCCCCGCCACCGGAATGCCGAGCAGAAAAAACGCCGCTACCGGAAGCGAAGCCCACACATTTAGTCTGCTCCAAAAATATACTTCCCTTTTCCGACATTTCTTGAAACACCTCCGATGACGATTTCCGTTTCTACAGGCGTGTCTATTTCGTAGCGGATGCCGTGATCCGTGTATTTCCATGCTGACCGGATTCTTCCGTGAACTGTGTCCAAAACCGCGCTCAAACTGCCAAGCCGCGTGTCCGGGTGCGGTTCGATGCGAGCCTTGCTGAATCCCGGTGTGGCTGGCTTTATTCCGCAAGCAACGCCAAAAATCCAGTCCGCCACGGAGCCGTATGCGTAATGGTTGTACGAGTTCATATCGTCATCCCAGAAAGTTCCGTCCGGCTTAATTCCGTCCCAGTGCTCCCAAACCGTCGTCGCGCCTTTTGTAACTGAATAAAGCCAGCCGGGGTATTCCTTGCGTAAAAGAAGCGACCACGCTATGTCAGTGTGACCGTAGCGGCTCAGCTCATGAAGCAGATGCGGCGTACCCAAAAGTCCCGTCTGCAGCTTCATACCGCACGCGCGAATCTGCTCGGCAAGCACATCGGCAAGCGACTGCGGATTTTCCGCAAGATTAAAGTGAAGCGCAAGAACTTTTTCCGTCTGAGTGTTAAGCTTGCTGCCGAACTTTTCCGTAAACGCAGCTTTTATGCGGCTGTAAAGCGTCTCATACTCGCTTACGTTCTGGCCGAGAATCTTGCCGATGCGAATGACAATGTTCACTGAATTTGCGTAGAACGCGCTACAAACAAGGTCGTCGTTGCTGTAGCCGCGCTTTGAAAGCTCAATCGTCGGCGGCACATAATCTGCCGGGTGGTCGAGAGCGAGCCAGTCACCGTATGTCCAGCAGCCCGTAAACAGATGCGGAGTCGTCGAGACCGTCGGCACGTATGCGACCCACTTTTTCATAGCCTCATACATGTCGGAGATAAAAGTCTCGTCTCCGTATGTTTCGTAAAGCTGCCACGGAATAATCGTCACTGCGTCCGACCACGCCGCGCCGCCCGGCTTATACGCAGTAAGGCTCGGAATAACTTCTGGAACCCAGCCGTCATCGTGTTGTGCCGCCCTCATGTCGGCAAGCCATTTGCGGAAAAACTGGCGCACATCATACTGATACGTTCCTGCGCGGCAGAAAATCTGTCCGTCGCCCGTCCAGCCGTAACGCTCATCACGCTGCGGGCAATCAGTCGGTATATCAAGATAGTTGCCTTTCTGGCTCCACAAAATGTTGCTGAAAAGCTGGTTGAGCATTGTGTCGCTGCTTTCAAGCCAGCCCGTGCGCGTCATCTCGGAGTGAAGCACAACAGCACGAATGTTTTCCGCGCTAAAGCCCGCAGGAGCCTCGTCTATCCTAAGGTATCTGAACCCAAAGAACGTGAGCCTCGGCTTATACGACTGGTGCCCCTCGCGGCAAATATAGTGAAGCTGGCTTCTTGCAGAGCGGTAGTTCGCCGTGTAGAAGTTGCCGTCTTTATCAAGAACCTCTGCTGTCGAAATGCTAAGTTTCTCGCCCGCGTGTGCGTCCATCTCGAAAGCCATGTAGCCTGTAAGGTTTTGCCCAAAGTCCAGAACCCACTCGTTTTTCGGGGTGTGGAACGACTTACACGGGAAAACTGTTTCCTGTTCGTGGACTTCGGGGCCTTCTTGCGGAATCAGGATATTTTTCGCGTACTCGCACACTTCAGCCGCCTGGAACACAGGCTTTTTCGTCATGTCAACGTCCTCGCCGATAAATATTCCGCTCAGCGTAATCGAGCTTTCCGCAACTTGCCATCTCGCGTCCGTCGGAATAACTTCCTCGCTGCCGTCCTCGTAAACAATGTGCAAAGCTGCAATGAGCATCGCGGGCAAAAATTCGTCGGGATTGTTTGTTTTAGTCCACGGAGCGTTCGTCCTGCGGAACCATCCGTTTCCTACCGTTATTTCAAGCGTATTCTTATCGTTTTTTCCGCTATTGCCGTCATTATACGTGTCGCCGTCAGCAAGCAGAGCCGTTATGTCATAGCACTGTACTTGCAGGCGTTTAGAATACTCCGTCCAACCCGGTGCCAAAATGAATTCTCCAACACGCTTTCCATTCAAAACAGCTTCGTATACACCGTCGCACGTAACTTCCAAAGTCGCTTTTTTGACCAGCCTCGAACATCCGAATGTCCTCTTGTACACCGGAACAACAGTCGATACGGCATCTTTCATCCGAATCCATGAAGCGTGTTGAATCAACATCTGATTTTCTCCTTATAAAACTTCTCGGCAACGATTCGTCACGGATTTTTCATCTGGCGGTTCCCGGCGTTCGGACGAAAATGCCCGAACGCCGGGCGCGCTTTCCGCCATTCCGGTACGGTGCTTCGCACCACCTCCAGCCGCTTCCTTCGTCAGTTTACTGCGCAAACTTCCTCAGTCCAGTGGCCGTACGCAACCTTCGGTTGCTACCGTGGCTCCAATCGCTAACCGATGTCGCCTTTTTCATCAGCCATTATATCATAGATTTTGCCTGTAGTGAAAAAAAACGGCTTCCGTGAAAAGCACGAAAGCCGGGTTGTCAAAACGGTTGAATCAAGGTCTTGAGCGAAGCATGCCTCGCTATCGTTCCGCAACAAGTGCGAAGCACGCTGTTTCGAGCTAGCTGCGCTGCGAATAGACCAACCGTATTAAATCTTAAAAGAAAGAATTTTTGCCTCCAAAAAAGTAAACCTCATAACACGCTTTTATATCATCAAGGGATTTTCCTTGCTCTCGTTTAGCGCGATTCGAAGAATTGCTCGTACATTTTGGGGATACCGTGATACGTTCAACCAATGCTTTTACAGCGGAAAAAGTATTTCTCAGCATCATTTCAAAATGCTCATTAACTCTTACCGTTCCAATTCCACCAGATGTTGTCATCGCTTTCATATAAGCCTCCCTTCTACGTTTTGAGACACAATATCACGTTTTTTTAGGGTTATACGAAAGCGTGCACGAAATGTCAAAAATCGGTCACGAAATACAAAATATCACAGTTTTTTGGCAAGAACTTCATCTAGTGCTGGAATAGAATCAAGCGCACCGGGTTTTGTTACCGCGATTGCTGCAGCTTTAGCCGCAAGAGACAAGCCTTCTTCGCTTTTCATCCCTTTTATAATAGATGCGACGAAAAAACCGGTAAAAGTGTCTCCGGCTGCAGTCGTATCCACAGCCTTTACTTTATAAATCCCCTGTCGATAAGTTTTACCGTCATCAAAATACATTGAGCCTTCAGATCCAAGTGTCAGAACTATCTTTGCATCGGGATACTTTTCGTGAATACCGGCAAGTATTTTCTCCGGCTCTTTTTCTCCTGTCATCTGATTGCCTTCAATTTCGTTCAAAATAAAAAATGAAACTTTTTTCAGATCGCATTCATCAAGAGCTTTATCATACGGCGACGGATTCAAAACAATCTTCATTCCTTTTGAAAAGGCTTTATCAATAATTACATCAAGAAGGTTTATTTCGTTCTGAAGGATTATCATATCGCCGCTTTCAAAATTGTTTATCACTTCGTCAATGAACGTTTCCGTCATGCAGCGGTTTGCACCGCCAAAAAGGATAATCGAGTTGTTTCCGTTTTTATCAACCTGAATTATCGTATGACCGGAGCGTCCTTTTGTCATGCGGATAAAATCAGTGTTCACACCGTTTTTTACGCATGCGTCTATAAGAAGCTGCCCTTCACTGCCAACCATACCCGCATGCCACACAGAAACGCCTGCCCTTGCAAGCGCAATCGACTGATTAAGACCTTTTCCGCCGCAGTTTTCTCTCATGCCGGAAGTAGATTCCGTCTCACCGTTTGAAACAATGTGGTCAATCTGATAAACATAATCGATATTCAACGAACCAAAACTCAATACCTTCATATATCTCCTGCCATTCAAAAGCTTTGTCTTTATCAGTTACTAAGATTTTCTTTCGTCCGTAACAATATGCTCTATTCCGTTATGGTCTGATTTCAAAAAATCTTTTAAGAAAGTTGGGAAAGCCTTGAATTTATCTATCTCATCGATAGGAATCCAATGCATACTTTCTTTAACCCCCTGAGTATAGCTGTCGCTGTTAAGCTGTTTTGTTCCTCTGGGTTTCATCATAAAATACAGAGCTATTTCGTGACAATCCATGCCTTTCAGAGTTCCGCTGCTCTCATCAAAAAAATTCTCATGAATAACAGCGAGATGATCTATTTCATAAGGCACGCCTGTTTCTTCCAAAACTTCTCTTTTTACAGCATCCTCCGCAGTCTCGCCTATATGGACTCCGCCCCCAATAGAATAAAAGTAATCATCTTTCTCATTTCCTGCAAAAAGAACGTGACTATCCTCCACGATGATGGCCGCCGCGCGGTATCTGAACCATTTGTTGTCTTTTGTAAATCCGCAGTCGTATTTCATATATACCTACTTATCACCCTATGCATTGTTCCATAACTAATTTCGCCGGACTTGCGACCTTTACCGGCGGATTAAAATACCTTTCATATATTCTGTTTCGTTGTGCATTTTGTATACTTCCATCTTTTCTTGTTCAGTGCAACCGAGCAAGATCTTTATTTCTGAATCCCGTTTTGTTAAATCGATAATACACATAATCGCGTCTGCTTTTTTGTCGCTGCTTCCTACCCAAACATCAATTCCCGCGCCATCCATGGACGAAGTGTTTTTAAGATATCCATAATCGACACGGTAAATAAAATCAGGATATTTGGGATGTGCCGTCCCTTTCGGTCTGTCTATAACTATTTCTGAACTTTCGACAAGCTTATCAAGCGCATTCCAAAAGTCTTTGTCATCAATATTCATATGTTTCTCCAAAACTGATATTGAAACTTATATCGCAAAAATTTCATTGCGACACAAAAAGTATAGCATCTGTGAATCTTTTTTGCTCAAAAAAGTGTACTTTTTCCGCAGTTGAAGTGTTTTTAATCTTGTAATACTGAACAATGTTCAGTATTGTTGACACGAGCTTATCCAGGCGAATATCGAGTTTTATGTGCTTTGAATATACAAAGGTGATTTATGAACACGAAAAACTGTAAAGAAGAACTGATAGAAATCACAATATCCTTGATAAACGAGAATAAAGGCGAAGTTGAGAAAGTGACAATCCGGGATATCGCGAAAAAGAGCGGTGTCAGCATCGGACTTATTAATTATCATTTTGGCAACAAAGATAACCTTATTACTGAATGCGTTCAAAAAATCATTTCGAACGTTGTAAGCAATTTTAGACCAAATATGGAAATAGGCAAAGAACTGCCCAGTTTTGAAGCCGGAAAAGCCCGATTGATAAATGCGGCTCAAATGGTTTTCGATTTTTTTTACTCGCATCCCTCAATCTCCAGAATCTCTATTCTTAATGACTACAACAACTACACACAAGAATCAAATTCGTTTTCATCGCTACAAGGATTTTCCAAAATCATCGGGAACGCCATTGAAAACACGCTTGAAAAAGAACGGATTTCCTTTGCGCTGACATGTTCAATGCAAGTTATGTTCCTAAAAACCTTCGATGATCCGGTTTTCTTGGGGTATGATTTTTCAAAACAACCTGACAGAGACAGATATATCTCTGATTTAGTTAATAGAATTATGAATGATACACCGCATACCCGCAGCTCTATAGGAGAATAATTATGAGAGCGAAAATTTCCAAAATCCTTATTTTGTTCTGGACAGCATTTATCGGAATAGGTGCGTTCGTCGGCGGAATCTCCATGCTGATAAAGCCAGATGGGAGCATCCTTCACATGCAAAACATGCTTCCCTATTTTCAGGTCTTGCCGTTTGCGGAATATGTTTTCCAGGACTACGTTTTTCCAGGCATCGCACTGATTATCGTCAACGGAATTAGCAACACAGTCGCTTTTATTCTTATCATGATGAAAAAGCGCGCTGGTTACGTTCTTGGTACGATTTTCGGTTTTACGCTGATGCTTTGGATAACGATTCAGTTTGTGATTTTCCCGCCTAACTGGCTTGATAACGCCTATTTTACGTTCGGATGCCTGCAGCTTGTTTGCGGATATTGTGCTTTGGTCTTTTATAATCAGACGAATTTTAAGTTTGATGAAAAAGATTACCTAAATATCTCCAAAAACTCTAAGTTACTCGTTATTTTCTTTTCTCGTATGAATTACACAAAGAAGATTGCGTATAGCGTGGCAGACAGAGAAAAAGCTGAGATTGCGGAACTTAAAACGAAAGAATTGACACAGGGAACGCTAGGCTTTTGGTGGTGCGGACACTTCGCCATGCATAAATGGAAGATGGAAACACTTCCATTAACCATCGATTTGAACAAGTTTGATAAAGTGATTCTCGTAACGCCAATCTGGGTTTTCAGAATGTGCCCGCCCATGCGTGATTTCATCGACAAGAACAAAGATGTCTTGAAAACGAAAGAAATAGAAGTCGTTTTTAATCACTTCAATCCGTGGCTGCCGAACGGAGCCGTCAAAGAAATCGCCGAACGCATACCGCTAAAAGCCGTCGAATCAAAAACGACGATGCTCGGGCACACGTTCTGATAACCGCACATTCAGAAAAACTTTGTGCGGGTCGCAAAAGACATTCGCGGTGCGCGTTGCATAGGTCACTTGTGGCACACAGAGGGCCCACGCAGCGCGCCACAAAACGCCCACTGAGTCGCGCGTATTCCGCCTAAAACTTGATCCG
>JAIKVO010000019.1 GCA_024685655.1 Treponemataceae bacterium | reverse complement strand
GAAAGACGATTCCGGAAGCAGCCGCACTCGCTGCGGACTTTGTTGTAGAAAGCATCAAAGCAACGATGGGCGATAAAGATCACTGGTATGGCGTTAAGTTCGAAAAGGCACTGCCGTATCTTATGAACAGACTGAATTAATTGTTCCAAAGATATTGCTCTCGCCGTATCCACAAAAAACGCACAAAATTTAGCAAATTTTAGTTTGTCTGTTCTTTCTGAAATTAGTATATTTGGCGTATGGTTATAGAAAACAAAACTTTTGACGAAGAAAGAGCATTGTACGGCTCTTCAGACCTGACAGTAAAAAACTGCCGGTTTGACGGATCGCAGGACGGAGAAAGTGCGCTTAAAGAAAGCCACGACATTGCAGTTGAAAGCTGCTTTTTCAACTTGCGCTACCCTTTCTGGCACGACGACCGCCTTTCAATAAAAAACTGCGAGCTTACAGAGCTTTGCAGGGCGGCTCTTTGGTACACAGGACACGCTGAAATATCGGACTCAAAGCTTCACGGCATAAAAGCACTTCGCGAATGCCATGACATCAATATTTCAGGATGCAGCATCGTATCCCCAGAGTTCGGTTGGTCAGTAAACAACGCCTCTTTCACGAACTCATCCGCCGAAAGCGAGTATTTCATGATGAGAAGCTCGAACCTAAAGTTCGACAATTTCTCTCTGAAAGGCAAATACTCGTTCCAGTACGTGGACCACATGGAGATGGCTAACTGCAACCTCAACACAAAGGATGCGTTCTGGCACAGCAAGAACGTAACGGTGCGCGATTCTGTTATCAATGGCGAATATCTTGCGTGGTATTCTGACCATCTTACTCTTATTAACTGCACGATAACCGGCACTCAGCCATTTTGCTACTGCACGAACCTTAAACTTATAAATTGTAAGATGATAGATACCGACCTCGCATTCGAGAAATCAGAAGTCGAGGCGGAAATCACAACAGAGATTGACAGCATAAAGAACCCGAAGCGAGGAAAAATAACGCTTCCACGCGCGAAAGAGCTTATTATCACGGAAGATTGCAGCCAGTGCGAGATTGTACAGACATCACTCGTTTAATATTTGGGCATCTCTAAAAACTCACTTTCAGGATTTTTTAGAGATTGCATTAAAAAAATCTTCCTAATTATGGCTTTTCGCTATTGTGCATAAAGGAAATATAGTGTACTCTCAATCTCACATTTTAATGAAAAATTAACTGCCGTTGACAGCTTGTATTTCCCAATGGCAACAGATTGGCTGTTGCCCAGTAATGGAGAACGTAGATGGTTCAGAATAATGCATCTGAATGCACCAATCAGTATTACATTACCAGACAGGAATCCACTGAATCCAACGCACGCAGCTATCCCCGCAAATTTCCATTTGCATTGGCAAAAGCCAAGGGATCCTGGGTTGAGGATGTCGAAGGGAACAAGTATCTGGATTTTTTGTGCGGAGCCGGAACTCTCGCACTTGGTCACAACGATCCTGAAGTAAATCAGGCGATGGTTGAAATGCTTACAAGCGATGCACCGCTTCACACACTGGACTTAACGACGCCAGTAAAAGATACGTTCGTGCATACGCTTCTCTCTCTTCTGCCGGAAGAACTCAAAGAAAACGCAAAAATACAGTTCTGCAGCCCGTCAGGAACAGACGCGACAGACGCAGCACTGAAACTCTGCAAAACCGCGACAGGACGCTCTTCTATAATCGCGTTCCAGGGCGGATATCATGGCATGGGTCACGGAGCTTTGGCGTGTACAGGAAATCTTAACGCAAAGACAAAGGTCGCCGGGCTTATGCCGGACGTACACTTCTTTCCGTTTCCATACTCATACCGCTGTCCGTTCGGATTAGGCGGAGAAGCCGGAGTTGATGCGGCTTGCGCATTTTTTGAGCGAACGCTTAAAGACCCGGAAAGCGGAATTACAAAACCTGCTGCCGTTATTATTGAACCGATACAGGGCGAAGGTGGCGTTATCCCGGCTCCTGTAAAGTTTTTGCAGACAATCCGCCGTGTTACCGCAGAACTGGACATTCCGCTGATTGTTGACGAAATTCAGTGCGGCATCGGTCGTTCAGGCAAGTTCTTCGCGTTTGAGTACGCGGGAATCGTGCCGGACGTAATACTCGCCTCAAAGGCGATTGGTGGCTCACAGCCGCTTTCTGTCGTTATATACAACAAAAAACTTGATAAGTGGACGGCCGGCGCACACGCAGGCACTTTCCGCGGCAACCAGATGGCAATGAAAGCCGGAACAGTCGTTATGAACCGCGTCTCAAAACCGGAGTTTCTTGCCGATGTCGCCGAGAAAGGAAAGCTTATTAAAGATAGGCTTGAAGCTCTTAAAGGAAAGGTTTCTATTATCGGGGACGTTCGCGGAAAAGGCCTTATGGTCGGCACGGAGTTCATCGATCCGAAAACAGCTCCTGATTTTCTGGGAGCCCGCCCGGCTTGCGGCGACATTGCGGCAAAAGTACAGAAAATGTGTTTTGAGAACGGTCTTGTCGTTGAGAAAGGCGGCAGAAACGGAGCTGTAATGCGATGTCTGTGCGCACTCAACATAACACGCGAAGACATCGCCAAAGCAATGGACATCTTCGAAAAGTGCGTTCTTGCTGTGGATAAAGAGTACAGATAAAAAAACTGCTACCAAAAAGAAAACCTCGCCGAAAATGGCGAGGTTTTTTTATAACTGTTCGCGTAGCGACAGAGGGGTATTCGCAACGAAGTTTCTAGCGGTGGAAGACACCGCAGAACGCTTTGTCCGCAAGGCAAAGCGTTCGAGGAGGCTGCAGCGAGGGGGATGCGTCCCCCCTCCTATCTATTTTTCCTGCCAACCAAGTGTCGCCGCAATCACAGCCTTAATCGTGTGCATTCTGTTTTCGGCTTCGTCAAACACAAGCGACTGCTCGGACTCAAAAACCTCGTCAGTTACTTCCATTTCAGTGATATTGAACTTTTTGCCGATTTCTTTGCCAATTTTTGTCTCCAAGTTGTGGAACGATGGCAAATCGTGAAGGAAAATTGCCGTCGGTTTTGCGAGCTTCATCACAGAACTATTTACCTGATAAGGCTTTAAATCTTTTATACGCTCCGCCCAAACTTCATCAGGCTCGCCCATAGAAACCCAAACATCCGTGTAAATGATATCCGCGTCTTTGGTGGCTTCGTTAATATCCGTCGTGTATGTGATTGAACCGCCGCTTTCTTTGCACCACTTCTGGCACTCGTCGCGGAGCTCTTTTGACGGGAAATATTTTTCCGGCGCACATGCCGTAAAGTTAAGTCCGAGCTTAGAGCAGACGATTGAAAGCGAGTTTCCGATATTGTACCGCGCGTCACCGAAATAAACGAGCTTTAAGCCTTTGAGCTTGCCGAAATGCTCCCGAATCGTAAGCATATCCGCAAGCATCTGCGTCGGGTGATATTCGTTCGTGAGTCCGTTCCAAACCGGCACTTTAGCGTATTTAGCAATATCCTCAACGATAGACTGCTCGAAACCTCTGTATTCAATACCCTCGTACATGCGTCCAAGAACGCGTGCCGTGTCCGCAATGCTTTCTTTTTTGCCGATTTGCGAACCTTCGGCAAGATATGTGGTGGAAATTCCCAAATCGTGAGCGGCAACCTCAAAAGAACATCTTGTGCGCGTACTTGTTTTCTCGAAAATAAGGGCGATATTCATACCGTGCAGAGTATCTACAGGGATGCCTTTCTTCTTTTTGTCTTTAAAATCAGCGGCTAAGTCCAGAAGATATGTAATTTCTTCGGGCGTAAAATCTTTTAATGTTAAAAAGTTTCTGTTTTTTAAGTTCATGTGCCACCTCGCTGGTTCCTACAACGCCCCCGACGCAGTTCCGCATTTTTTGAGGCTTCGTAGCGAAGCCCCTGCGACGCATACGGTATATGCAGGTTCTTATAAGAAAGAACAATAGTAACACATGATTTAAATGTTGTCGAGATTATTTTGCGGCTTTGAAACACGCTTCGCGCCTTCGCGTCGATTCGTTTTAAAAGTTTATAATCAGGAAGCCTTTGCGGCGGTCAGTTCTCTTGCGCGCTCCAACGCTTCCGTGATGTTTCCAAAAATATTCTCACGGCCGATTTTATCCGCAAGACCAGTTTTCTCGCAAAGCATATAAGGCTGCGTATGAATGCCCGAAAGGATAATCGTTATGCCTTTTCTGTCACAAGCTGTCTTACACTGCTCCAACGCGCGAAGACCGCCCGCATCAATGTAGATTGTATTCCGCATTCTGAAGATAATCGCTTTACAGCTAGTCTCGGCACGTTCCGTTGCAAGCTCAAACTTGCGCACTGTACCGAAAAAGAGCGGCCCGTCTATCTCATAGACAAGAACACCGGCAGGAATATCGAGTGTCTCTTCCTTGCCGTCGGCTTTTATGCCGCCAACAAGCGTCTCGCGGTTGTTCTGAACTTCAGAAACGTCAATCATCTTTTTGATGAAGAAGAATGCGGCAAATCCAAGACCAACTTCAATTGCTACTGTTAAGTCAATGAAAACTGTAATAAGGAACGTGACGGCAAGGACGCATATATCTGATTTTTGGCCTTTAAGAAGCGCACGGACTGCCGGAAAGCCAGCCATGTTCCATGCAACGCTTACAAGCACCGCCGCAAGCGAGGCAAGCGGAATATAAACAGCAAAGCGTCCAAGAACAACAAGAATAAGGAAAAGCACGACAGCATGTATAATGCCTGCAACCGGGGTTTTTCCGCCGTTCTTGATGTTTGTCGCGGTACGCGCTATTGCGCCTGTTGCCGGAATACCGCCGAAAAGTGGGCTTGCCATGTTCGCTATTCCCTGCGCTATAAGCTCCGTGTTTGAGTCGTGTTTTGTACCTGTCATACCGTCAGCAACAACCGCGCTCAAAAGAGACTCAACGGCGGCAAGAACGGCAATCGAAACTGAAGATGGGAAAAGCTTTGTTATAGTTTCCAAGCTGAA
>JAIKVO010000016.1 GCA_024685655.1 Treponemataceae bacterium | reverse complement strand
TCTTAAGTGTATTTTTTTTAAGCCGATACTGTAAGCATGAAACAATCTGAAAAATTAACAATACCTTCAGGAGTCCTCTTTCTTTTAGCGGCAGCAATAATCCTGATTTCAATATTTTTGCAGTTTTTAAATTTTGGTTCTTTCAGAACATTTCCTCTTTCTTCACTATATAATTTTGGACGGATGTTGTTTTCCGTATACGGTTACTCATCATTTTTGATTCCGATTTTTCTTTTTATTTGTTCGATAATGCTTTTTTTGCCAAATTGGAGCACAGCACGCGGCATATATCTGTTTATATCAGTAATTCCGTTTTTTACTATTGCTGGACTTGAGCATGTAAGTAAAATTATCCTTACAGATATCACTTTGCCTATGAAAGTGATGAAATACACGGCTGTCTTGTTTATAAGCGCATTGTTAGTCTCTATAGAATATCTTGTTACGGGATTGATAATTGATGCTGTGCAGTCTAGAAAGAATAAAAAAGCAGCGTTTGTTCCTGTTTTTGAAGTAAATGATGATGGGAATCCTGTTCCAGAAGAAATTTTGGAAAAAACAAAAAAAACGATGAAAAAGAATTCTTCAGGTGAATCAGAATCAGAAGAAACTACGGATAAACAAGATGAAAAATCAGACTCAGATGTGACGGATGAAGAAAGCGTAGAAATTGAAGCTGATAACGATGATGAAGAAGAAATGTATTTTGAAGCAGCTGAAAAGAAAACTGTGAAGAAATGGGGCGTTTCTAACATCGGTGAAATAGATATATCGGATATTGCAGATTCTGAAGACGATTTTACACCTGTTGTTAAAAATGTGCCAACAACTAAAGATGAGGTGACAGCAGAAGATTCGACAATTAAAACAGAAAAAGAGCCTGTACAGAAGCCAAAAGCACAGGAAATGGAGAAAACGACTAATTCTGAAGATATCAAGGATGAGGAAGTCTGTATTGAAAAAGAAGATTTGCCAACTCCAGAAGAACTTAAGAAAGCCGAGTTAAAACAGCCGGATACTGTGTCTCAGGCACAGGTGAAAGAACTTTCTTCAATTGTTCCGGGTTTTACGGATGAAGCGGAAACTTCAAATGAGACAAAAGATTCAGTGGTTTGTGCAGATAAAGAAGCTACGAGTAAGCCAGCTGTTGAAGAAAAGGCTCAAAAAATCGAAATAAAGCAGGAAGTTTTACCACAGGTAGAATCAGTTGAATCGGTACAATTAGTTGAACCGGTGAAAACAGAACAGGTTAATAGTGTTCCTGTTGAGAAAATAGCTGATTCTCCAAAACCAGCAACGGTTTTAGCTGATAAAGTTGTAACCGCTCCCGTTGAGACAGAAAAACCTGTAGAAAATGAGATAATAACAATTGATTTTGATGCAGGAAAGAAAATGGAGCCTCAAGTAATCACGCTTGATTTTAATTCCGGTTCTGCGCCAGAGCTTAAGCTGCTTGCAGAAGATGAGCCTAAAATGGGCGCTCCTGTTAAAGAAGTTACTGTTTCCGCGATGCCGTCAGCAGAAAAAGCAATGCCGGTACAGGAGCCAATAATCCATGAAGAATCAGTTGTTGAAGAAGAAAAGGTAACGGTTGTAGAACCCATAATCAATAAAGAAGAAAAAACAGAAGATTTCGATTTGCCAGAAACATTGGAATTACCGGATTATCTGGACGAAACTGATGAACCGGATGAAGCCGCTGAATTAGATGAACCAGACGAATCTGACGAAATTGAAGAATCTGCCGAAACCAAATCATCGGAATTAGAAAAAGATGTTCCAATTGAAAAAGTTTCGGCTGAAGATTTTTTTAGTCCAGAAGAGGAAGCGTTTTTTCAAGACCCTTTCGCGGAAGAGGCATCAGCTGATTCCGGGGCTGATGCCGAACCAGTAAAAGCGGAAAAAGTTTATGAACCGGCAGTAGCTCCAGTAGTTAGTAAATACTCGCACTATCATATCCCTACAGACGGGCTTTTGAACAGTTTCGAGAATAATCCGTACTGGATAATTGATGAAGAGACGAAACAAGCTGGAAGCATTCTTAAAGAGACTCTCAGTGAATTTAAGATTGAAGCAGAAATAACAGGAATTCGTAAGGGTCCGGTTATCACAATGTTCGAAATATTGCCTGCGCCTGGAGTTCGTCTTAATAAAATAGTTGCCCTTCAAGATAATATTGCGCTTCGTCTAGCTGCTGCGAGCGTTCGTATTGTTGCACCAATTCCTGGAAAACAGGCTGTTGGTGTTGAGATCCCAAACAGGGAACGGGCTATGGTTAGTTTCCGCGAGCTTATAGAAAAGGACTTACCTGCTTTTAACAAGATGCAGATACCTGTCGTGCTCGGAAAAGACATTACCGGCGAGGCACAAATGCTTGACCTTACGGCGACACCGCATCTTCTTATTGCTGGTTCTACCGGCTCCGGAAAATCGGTATGTGTAAACTCTATAATTCTTTCTATTTTATATAAGCGTTCTCCTCATGATGTCAAAATGATACTCATCGATCCTAAAGTAGTTGAGCTTAAATTATATAACGATATTCCGCATCTTTTGACACCTGTAATTACGGAGCCGAAAAAAGCATTCCAGGCTTTGCAGTATTGCCTTTGTGAAATGGAACGCCGTTATGCCATGCTCGACCGTATGGGTGTTCGTGATATTAAGACATACAACCGTAGAATTACGGAACGTCAGGTTATGCAGGAAAAACTTCCGTACATCGTTGTTATAATTGACGAGTTTGCTGATCTTATGGCGACGACCGGAAAGGAACTTGAAAATACTGTTGCAAGGCTTGCTGCTATGAGCCGCGCTGTTGGTATTCATCTTGTTCTTGCAACGCAGCGTCCTTCAATTGATGTTATTACAGGTCTTATAAAAGCGAATATCCCGACCCGTATTGCTTTTATGGTTGCTTCAAAAACAGACAGCCGCATTATTATTGATCAGGTGGGCGCGGAAAAGCTTCTTGGCAAAGGCGATATGCTCTACGCAAGCGCAATAGATCCGTTCCCGGTTCGTATCCAAGGAACTTTCGTTACAGAAGACGAAGTAGAGAATGTCGTTGATTATGTAAAACAGTTCGGTCCACCTGATTATATTGATGATGAAATATTCGTCGATGACGATGAGGATGAATCAGATTCTCAGGATGATACGCTCTTTTCTGATGACGAGGATCCATTGTATGAGCAAGCTCTTGATATTGTTGTTCAGGCAGGTAAAGCATCGGCTTCCTATATTCAGCGAAGATTAAAAATCGGGTATAACAGAGCAGCGCGTCTTGTTGAGGAAATGGAAGAGCGTGGAATTGTTGGACCGGCGAATGGAGCAAAACCAAGAGAGGTTATACATATTCCGTAATTAAGAATAGAGGTGTATACTATTATTATGAATAAGAAAAACACCTTGCAAACAGTCTTTATTTTCAGTCTGTTTGCTCTTCTTTTTGTTCTGGTTGCGGGAATGCTCTATCCATTTTACACAATTATTTTGTGGACAATATTCCTGTATATTATCCTCTTCCCGTTGTATAAATGGTTTTTGAGAAAAATAAATCCTAACAAAAAGTTTTATTCTGCAAAGACAAAGCTGTTATCGGGGCTGTTTTCGATAGGTACATTAATTCTTATAATTGCGCCTATTATTTTTTTGAGCATATTACTGATACAACAGCTTGGAACATTCCTAAAACGAGCAGAGCAATTCTTAGTTCAGAACCCGGATTTTCTGGAAAACACAAAGATAGTGGGCTTAATCAACGATATATGTGAGAAGCTAGATATAACAATTATTGGCTTCGATCTTGAAAGTATCCGTACAAATATTCTTGGATTAGTACGCAATTACAGTTCCAAGGCAGTTTCTATAGGAACAAGTGTTTTAAGCGGTACAGGCAGTTTTATTGTATCAGTTTGTTGTGTTGTCTTTTCACTTTATTTTTTCTTTCAGGACGGTCACTATTTAGGAAGTCTCATAGCGAAGGCTATTCCTATAGCACCTCTGTATATGAGTACGCTAAAAGACAAATTCATTGAAATTACGCACAGCCTTTTTTCTGGCTACATAATGGTAGCTTTTTATGAAGGAATGGCATCTTTTGTTTTGATGATTATCTTCGGGGTAGAGGGCTCCTTGTTGTTTTCTGTCCTGTTGATGGTAGCATCGTTCTTACCTATCGTCGGAGCTACAGTTGTTTGGATTCCTGTCGGACTTTTGATTTGTCTAACAAGTTCGGTAATCAAGGGCGTGATTTTTTTTATTATCATGGGTGTTGTAACTACAATAATGGAAAGTTTCCTTCGTCCTATGTATTTACGGGATAGAATTAATGTTCATCCGCTTCTTATTTTTTTCTCGATACTTGGTGGAATAAAATTTTTCGGGATAAACGGATTACTTTTAGGTCCTATGGTAATCATTCTGTTTTTCACTGTTCTTGATTTACTTACAGGAGATTCAAAAATGGAAGATACCACTATTATTGAGAAACAGGATGAGTCTGTTATATCGGCAGAATCTGCATTGGCGACCGGAGAGCTGAAATCAGAAGGATCTGTTGTTTCAGCTGACTCAGATGGCGCGGCTAAATCCGAATCGTCCAAATGAAAGTCATAATTATCCAGCCGCCATTAGTACAGCTTAACACGCCGTACCCTTCCGGAGCGTATCTTTCCGCGTTTTTTAAGAAGCTTGCGACAAGTTGTGGCGCGAGTGTTGGCGCTGGGGCGGAGAATTGTGGGCTTGCGAGCGATGCTGGCTCGGCGGTTAGGGAAAATGTGTCTTGCGGCGCAATTGGAAAAGCAGGTTTTGCGGACAGCGGGCTTACAAGAATTGAAAGCGTAAAATGGTACGATTTTTCCGAGCGTGTTTTTAACGCGCTGTTTTGTCGGCGCGGCTTGGGAACGCTTTTTTCTTTATCAACGGAAAAGGCTTTGTCTTTGGCTGAGGTAGCGGAAAAACAGGGTGATGAAGAGACTGCTTGGAATTTGCGGAGATATGTTTCTCAATCCGATATGTGGATTGCTTGGATAGATGCGATTGTTTCAATTTTACGTGGCAACGACAGGGAGCTTTCTCACGAGTTTGTGCGGTCAGCGCATGTTCCGCGCGGGCGCAGAATGGAAACGTTTTTGCAAAGCCTTGACCACGAGGTTGGAATTGATGATGCGCAGCTTCTTGCAAGTTTTGCGCTGGCTGACCTTGCGGACTACATAAATTATGTTTTTGACAATAACTTTTCTTTAATCCGATATGCAGAAGCTGTTTCAACAGGAAACAACACGTTTGCCGAAATTGAAAAAACGCT
>JAIKVO010000245.1 GCA_024685655.1 Treponemataceae bacterium | reverse complement strand
TGCTTATCATGATGTTGAAAAAGGAATACTTACAGAGTTTCACCCTTGGATGAAATCTGTTTATTTTGAAGCGGATAAAAAGATGTTGAAGGCTGCAAAAGAAGCAGCAGCAAAAATCCATACAAAAGGTAAGATCTATTTTGGCAGAATGGTTACTGGCGAAACCTTTATTACAGATGATGGCCGAAAGCAGATTATTGATGAGTTCAATCCTCTGTCTGTTGATATGGAAAGCGCCAGTATTGCACATGTCTGTTATGTTAATAGAATTCCTTTTATCGCGATTAGAACCATAACCGATACGGCAGAACATAGTGGCTCCGCGGCTTTTGAAGAAAATTTAAAAGAGTCTTCAATAATCACAAAGGAAGTTACAAAAGCCCTTTTACAGGAGATTTAATCGGATGATAATAATTATCACAGGCGCGTCATCCGGATTTCAATCCCGACTCACTTTTTGAAGCCCTTGGCATTGAACCCGACTGGGATAAAATCAGGTACTGGATTTTACTGGATGAGTTGTTTTAAATATTTTTCCTTACATAACAGATAATAACAATCACATATAGTAAGTATTGACAGAAATAAAGATAATAATTACCTAAAATTATATTGAGAACTTGCGACGCAAACGGCTCAAATTCTCAATGACACAAGAGGTTAATTTATAATACAGCGTGACCTTTATTTACAGAAAATAATCTAGATATTTTGAATGTACTGAGTACATTTATAAATTCTCTTACAAACCCTCTGAATATTACCAATACTCTTAAAAGCGTAAAAAAAGAAAAGCTTAGTTCAAATACTGTAAGCGATTATATTGGTTATTGTGAAGACACATTTTTGATTTCTGAAGCAAAACGATATGATGTAAAAGGAAAGCACTATTTTGATTATCCGAATAAATATTATTTTACAGATATCGGTTTAAAAAATGCACGTCTTGGATTCCGTCAGTTAGATTCTGGGCACATTATGGAAAATATCATCTATAACGAACTTTTGATTCGCGGATATTCAGTTGATGTGGGAGTTGTCGTAGACCGTAGAGGCAGAAGTAATATTCAGAAAGAAATTGATTTTGTTGTAAACAAAGGCGATAAACGGGTTTACATACAATCTGCCTGGCAAATGAATAGCGATGAAAAAATCACTGCGGAATTAGATTCCCTAAAGCTTACTAAAGATTTTTTTTCTAAAATCATTATCCAGAATGACATCCCTTCTCATTACACAGATAATGATGGAATAATTCATTGCAACCTGATTGATTTTCTGCTTAAGCCTGAACTTATAGCATAACTAACGAGGTATTTATTGAACAAACTTATAGAAACATCAAAGAAACTTTATAAGCTTTCGGATTATGATTGCCGCGAGCTTGAAGGTCACGAGGGCGGGCGCAATAGGATTTTTATTTGCAGTAAGGGTGGCGAGGAAAAGTTCGTACTGCGGATTTCAGCGACTGGTGACAGGAGTGAAAATGATTATCGCGCGGAAACAGACTTTGTTCATTATCTGGCGAAAAATGGCGGAAGAACTTTTGATGCACTGGAGAGGGTGGAGGTGATGAATTTTGTGAAATTACCCTAACTACATAATCCATTTATGCCCATCAGGAAACTCACGCTTAAGGGCATTTTGCAGCCACTGCTTTTGTTCATCTCTCATGGCTTGGTAGGCAAGTTCAAAATCCTGCTGATAACCTCGGCGATCTGTGTCAGTTGATTTGTAAAGAAGAATAATCTCAGGCGCCAGATATGGAATGTTATCAGAAAAGAAAATCGCTTTTTCAAGTTCAAGTGTGATTTCCCTGTTTCGCGAATATTCAAAATGGGTCGCACTTTTGTCATTAAAAAGAAATTCAATATAATCAAGCTTTGTCTGCCCAACATGAAAAAACTCCATCCAGCAGTTTCCGTCTTCCTCAATAGGGTAGGTCTTCACAAGCGTGCAGTCTTCAAGGCAGCAGAAAATATTTTTCTTAAGCCTGACCAGCCCGGCGGTACTGGTAATCGGATGAGCTCTACCGCCGCCAAGCATTTCATAAACTTTGTAGCCCTTCGACAGCATGTACTCGATTATTTTATCCCTGTCTTCCCAGAAAGCACAGATATCTATGTCACCATGTACGCGGCTTTCATAACCCAGAAACATATCAAGCGCCTGGCCGCCACAAAATGCGTAATCAAATCCACCATGCTTCAATAATTCATTTGCTTCAAGTACAAGTTTATTCATCACGACTCTCCAGTTCTCTCCTGCTCTCCCCTGCTTCTTTATTCACACAGCCCAAACTTTTTTTCTATCAGCGCCATAGTGCCTTCGAGTCCAAGCTTGTCATCGCGGATGTTTATTTCAAAGCCGCAGTTCAAATATTTGTCATAGCTTTCCTGAGAGCAGATAAGTTCCAGACCCCGGCGATAGTTATCAAGCGCTGCCTGAGGATCAGGTTCTTCCATCATCAGCTGATACAAAAACTGCTTTTCCTTGTCCGGACGGTCAAAAAACCTGTTTATAGACATCTGCGGCGGAGAGAGCATAACCATAACGTGCTTTGTGTCTGTGATTTTATGAAGGGTCGCCGGGCAGATGTTAGTATCGACAAACACTTTGCGTCCATTGGTCTCCATTTTTTCGAGCATCCTAAGTTCAATTATTTCGCATTCCTTTTTTGACGCTGCAACCCAGACCGCATATTCCTCCGGGGTTCGGCGGATAAAGTCATGCCAGTCCTTAAGATCGCGCGTATAACACAAAGCAGGAAATTCCTTTGGATCAAGTTCGCCCTCATAGTTGTCGTGATAATTTTCTCCACATTCTATGCCATCATACTTTTGAGCCAGAAGATGCACCATTGTAGATTTTCCGGCATAAGAGGTTCCCGTAAAAAAGTAAAAGTTTTCTAAGTTCATTAAATCACATTATTAATGTTTTTTACTAAGTTTTCAATTATTTGCGCAGTTTCTTCCGGTGCCTGATTTGTGTTATCAATAAAGAGCTGGAACTTTCCTCTGCTTCTTTTGAACCAGGCGCTGTATTCGTGCTGAGTTTTGATAAACTCGTCGCTGTCGGTTTGACGCTCGGCTGGTCTGGCTTTGAGACGCTTTGTGATTTCTTCGTCAGAGCAGGTCATGCCTATAAAGAAAGTTCGTCCTATCGATTCAGACAAATCAACTAAGTTATAAAAGTTCGGCGGATTCATTCCGGCACTTACAAAGAAAATATTTTTGTCACCGGAGATTTCGTCAGCACGTTTGAGAGTGTCTGCATAATACTGATTTTCGTGATCTGTTCCTTTGTAGCTGTGCCAGTTTAAGCCCACCGCGTCTGTGTCTATGCAGGCGAAGTTCGGCAACCGATTACGCTCTGCGATGATTTCCTTTACTGTAGATTTTCCAACGCCACATGGGGCGCAAAGGATTACTAGTGTTTTCATTTTTGTTCTCCATAATAGATTGTTCTGGAGACCCTTCGACATAGGGAGCGGCACTGCAAAGCAGGGCAAAAACAGTCCAGTGGACTGTTTTTAGCGAGTCTCCGAGCAGCTGTGCTGCGAAGGGCTCAGGGACCCCGGAAATGACATAAACCTCTTACCTTCTTATCACTGGTGCACCCTCGGCATAATTTCTATAGCGGGTCATAAACTCTTCGTATTCGTCCTGCTCGGTAATCCAGATGATAAAATATACTTCTTTTACACCAAGATTTCTGTAAGCCTGCAGACGAGTATTTCCATCGTTCATTTCAAAACCGTGTTCAACATAGTGTGCAATGAGCGGCGACATGTCAGGATCTTTTTTAATTGAATCCTCAAGAGCTGCCACGTGTATAGGCCACCAGTCCTTGTCGATTTTATATTTCATGCCTTCTTCAGGGCCGGTGTTGCGCTCGAACAAATCAAGCGGCATTTTCATTGGTCCGATATAATATCGCTCGAAAAGCTTGAGCCCGTCAGACAAAGGAACATTGCTTTTTGCCGGGTCATGAAGATAGGTATGAATCCATTCATCAATTTTATTTTCTCTGGCATAACTCATAGCCGAAGAAAGTGTTTTGTTATAATTCAGCATAGTGCGCTCCTGTTTTATGTAGACAATATGCTTTACAGAATCGACAGAAAGACAATACTTTTCCGAGAGCTGCTCGATTGTCAGCCCATCTGCAAAATCTTTTTTCATACTCTGATTTCTTTTTGCAAGATATGCCCTGTAACCAGAAGATTCCCCCCAGGCCTTTTTATCATTCTTTGCCGGAATATAAATCGTCTCGCCACTAACATACCGCTGAATCTGCTTCAAAAGATTTTCTGGAAAAATGTCCTGTGCATTTCTGTAATTCATGTTGTCCTCATTAATTTTGTGGGGTGGTTTCGACAAGCTCAACCACCACGGGTTCAAAGCGCTTTGTAATTATAGAATAAAGGATTTATGCGCTGTTGTATATGTTGAGAATGGGTGGAGGTATTATTTACACATTCCCCGGAA
>JAIKVO010000244.1 GCA_024685655.1 Treponemataceae bacterium | reverse complement strand
GTGGAACACAACGCAAGATCAGGTAAACTTGCAGTATTCACTTTTCATCATTCAGGGAAGCCGCCACGACAATTTGCTTCGTATCGCGATTCAGGACAACATGGCGGCGCAGTCACGCGCAAAAGCGATTGAGGAAGGCCGCGACCCCGATGAAATCTCGCTTGACGGCGATATAGCCATGAACACTTGGATGGCTCTTTGCGGCACGAGCATGGACGGCTACGACACAAGCCGCGAAGCTTTCCTTGGTACTTACGGCGGCTACCACGCACCAAAAGCCGTTATCGAAGGAAAATGCTCCAACTCCAATGCATACGGCGACAACGCTTGCGGTACAATGCAGTCTGTAATTGAGCTTGCGCCGGGCGAATCGAAAGACGTGCTTGTAATGCTAGGTATTGGCGAGGCTCTTACAGTCGGCAAAAAATGCGTTGAAAAATACGGCTCTGTTGAAGTTTGCAACGCAGAGCTTGAAAAACTTAAGAAAGCTTGGCATTCAAAACTGAACTGCCTTTCTGTAAATACGCCCGACGCAGATATCAACCATACGGTGAACATGTGGGGGCTTTACAACTGCCTTATCACGTTTGCGTGGAGCCGCGCGGCAAGCCTTGTCTATAACGGCGAGCGTGACGGCTTTGGTTTCCGCGACTCTGTTCAGGATATTCTTGGCGTTTCTGCTGCTATCCCGGAAGATGCCGGAAAACGCCTTGAGCTTATGCTTTCAGGCCAGGTTGCTTGCGGTGGCGCGATTCCTGTAATCAACCCGGTTCGCCATGTTCCAGGCCAGGAAAAAGCTCCTGAGCCGGAAGAATTCCGTTCAGACGACTGTTTGTGGTTCTTCAACGCAGTTCCATATTACGTCGCGGAAACAGGAAACTTCGATTTTTACAACAAAGTTATTCCGTATGCGGACAAAGGCGAGGCAACCGTTTTTGGCCATTTGAAGCAGGCTTTGCTTTTCAATCTGGAGCGTACCGGTGCGCACGGTATTCCATGCGGACTTCTTGCCGACTGGAACGACTGCCTTAAGCTCGGCTACAACGGCGAGAGCCTTTTCGTGGCGTTCCAGCTTCATCTAGGACTTAACGTGTATGCTGATATTGCAAAGCGTCTTGGCAAGCCGGAAGAAGCCGACTGGGCTATGTCTGAGTGCAAGAAGCTCGATGATAACATCCAGAAGTTCTGCTGGAACGGCGACCGCTTTATTTGGGCAATCGCCGAGGACGGAACCGTTTACGGAACGCGCGATTTTGAAGAAGGAAACATTTATCTTAACACGCAGGTTTGGGCTGTAATCTCCGGTGCAGCGGATAAAGAGCAGGCTGAAAAAGCAATGCAGACTGTAAAAGAGAATTTGCAGACTCCTTTCGGACTTATGCTTTGCGCGCCGCCTTTCAAGAAAACTACGGTTGAGGTTATGCGCGCCGTTGTTTTCAACGACAGCATCAAAGAGAATGCCGGTATTTTTAACCACACGCAAGGCTGGGGAATCATTGCGGAGACAATGCTTGGTCATGGCGATCAGGCTTACGCTTACTGCAAGGCGGCGCTCCCTGCTGCATACAACGACAAGGCTGAAATTCGGCAGGCAGAGCCTTATGTACAGTGCCAGACAACGTACTCCGCGTTCTCACCACGAGCTGGAAACGCCCGTGTTTCGTGGCTTTCTGGTGCGGCGGCATGGTCTTACTACAGTTTAACGCAGTATATCTTGGGCATAAAGCCGGTTTACGAGGGCATTCAGATAAATCCTTGTATTCCGCACGATTGGGATGGCTTTACGGCGGAGAGACGTTTCCGTGGAAAGACGCTCTCAATCAAGGTCGAGAATCCGTCCAAAGTGTGCTGCGGTGTAAAATCGCTCGTGGTGAACGGTGTTAAGCTTGAAGGAAACGTCGTTCCTGCCGATATATTAAAAGACGGCAAAAACGAAATCTCCGTCGTTCTTGGGTAGATTTTCAGGCATCTCCGATGATGCCTGAAAAGGTTTTATGTTGCTTTGTAAAACGAATATAGGGCGATTTGCGTTTTGATATAGGGCGAGTCGGATTTTTACATGAAGCTGCTTGTTCATGATCTTACAGAAAAAGAGTTTAAGAAGATTTTCTCCTCTGTTCCGCGCGATATAGTGATTCTATCGCAAGCGCAGCGCATCCATCCGTGCATCGGGTGTTTCGGCTGCTGGGTAGACACTCCTGCGTACTGCATCATCCGCGATGATTACCAGCAGCTCGGCGACGTTTTCTCTAAGGTTTCGGAGCTTATTCTTATCTCAAAATGCTGTTACGGCGGTTACAGTCCTTATGTCAAAAACGTGATGGACAGATGCATTCCGTACATGCTTCCGTTTTACGAGGTGCGAAACGGCTCTGTGAATCGCTCTAAACGATACGATAACCGCATTCATATTTCAGCCCACTTCTATGGCGAACTTATATCGCCGGAGGAGGAGAGGATAGCGACTTTGCTTGTGGAAGCGAACACTGTGAACATAAACGGCTCCGGCAGCACTGTCGCGTTTTACTGCGATAAATCGGCTCTTAAGGGAATTATTCTATGAAGATAGTGTTTCTTAACGGCAGCCCCAAGCCGACCGGCGGTAACTCGGCTATTTTTTCAGAGTTTCTTAAAAAAGCAATTGCGCGTCTTAAGCCGGACGTAAACTTTACGCTTCTTAACATCCGCACGAATATGCTCGTTGAAGCTGATTACGAGCTTTTTGAGACGTGCGACGCGCTTGTTATCGCATATCCGCTTTATATGGACGCATTTCCGTCTCATCTTTCATCACAGCTTATCCGGCTTGAAGAGTGGTTCAACAGCCGGAAAGGCGAGAAATCGGCTGCAAAGAACAGGCTTGTCGTTTACGGGCTTTGTAACTGCGGCTTTTACGAGGGCGAGCGTACTTCTCTTTCTTTCGATATGCTCAAAATCTGGTGCAAAAAATGCGGTTTGATATGGGGGCAGGGGCTTGGAGCCGGTGGCGGCGAGCTTCTGTGTGCTTTGCCTCAGATTGTCATGGGCCATGGTCCGTTGCGTTCCGTTGGCAAAAACATAAGTAAGCTTGCATTCAGCATTGTCAACGGATTGAGCGGCGAAAACCTTTATTCCAAGCCAGATATGCCGCGCTTTATGTTCACAGCATCCGCGAACAGCATGATTTGGGAAGGCAAAGCCAAAAAGAACAGCCTCACCAAAAAGCAGATGCTGTATAGAATTCCGTAAAAAAGATAATTTGACAAAATATCAAATGTAGTATATAAGTTAAATAAGTTGGGTTATGCCCAACGTGTGTTGCTATGGGATTTACTCCCTTAATGTTCTAAGGTTGGGGCTTTCGGTTAATTCCGTGTTACCTAGGCGGGCAGGCAACTTTTTTATAACGGCTCTTCAAGAGCCGTTTTTTTTGACGCTTGATAATTGTTTGCAAGCGTCAAGACGGATGAATCATGCCCTTGAGGGTAGCGTGCCTTAATTCATCGTATTTGTAGGAATTTATCTTCTGCGCCAATATACAGATAAACTTTATCTGCATTTTTGTTTTTTGCGACAGCCTCTTTTAAGCTTTTCAGCTGGCTTGGTGAAATATATCCTTCTACGGAAATAAAGCAATTCTTAGCCTGTTCTATGCTCCTGTTGTATTGTCGTGTTACATCATTTAATGTGTCTTTTAATTCAAGAAAATCACGTTTACCATCTTTTTTGATAAAAGTATCAGCCTTTTTTCCTCTTGTGTAATATTCATCAAGTAAATAAACATCAAAGCCATTATTTGCAAGTATCTTGCACATTGCTACTTCTGTTTTATATCTGCCATTATTGATGGCGGCTATTCTCCTTTTTGAGATATGAAATCCTGCAAAATCTTCGTATTCTTCTGATTCGAGATAATCCAATAATTCTTGGCGTTCTTCTTCTGTAAGTTCCATTACGCCTTTATCGGTGAATCTTCCATATTCGTCTCTAGGGTGTAACGAAGAGTGAAAAGTCTTTTGCATTGTTCCGCCGTTGTTAAAGAATGGATAAATCAAGTTTTATGTATTTTCAAAAAATCGTCAATGATTTTTTTTAGATATAACACCAAAATGTATTTATGTCATTGATATAACTGACTTAACGAAATATAATTATAGAATAAAACAATTGAAGAAAATAATGTCTATTGAACAAGAGATGTATGACAAGGTAACAGATTTTATAAAAAAGCGTTTCCCGGAAGATTGGGGTGGAGCAGCTATTATCCATACTGAAGAAGGCAGCTTTTTTACGAGTGTTGCAATAGAATGCGCAAATGAGTCGGTTTCGCTTTGTATTGAAAC
>JAIKVO010000121.1 GCA_024685655.1 Treponemataceae bacterium | reverse complement strand
TTTTCGAGCTGCTCCATGTAATAGCCGTATGTACCCGGAAACTCGCGTGAATGGCACGGAGTAAGTTCCAGAACACGGGTAGCAAGGCTTTCTATAAAACCGCGGTCATGTGAAACGAAAATGACTGTACCGCCGAAATCGCGCAGGGCAGAAAGCAGAACATCTTTTGAATGCATGTCCAAGTGGTTAGTCGGCTCATCAAGGATAAGCAGATTCACCGGGCGCAAAAGCAATCGCAACAAGGCAAGGCGGCTTTTCTCACCGCCGGACAGGACATCAATTGCTTTGTAGACATCATCGCCACGGAACAAAAACGCGCCGAGCATATCGCGGAGTTTCGGAATAAGCTCAAGAGGGGCTTCCGATTCAAGCATTTCGAGCATAGACTGGCTGCCGTTCATTGTCTCGGCGTTATCCTGCGAGAAGTAGCCGACAGAAACACCAGCACCCAGGCGGAAAGAACCGGTAAAGTCGGTGTCCTGTCCGGCGAGAATGCGGAGCAGCGTCGTTTTTCCGGCTCCATTGCGTCCTACGACGACGAGCCTGTCACCGTTCTCGACGACAAGGTTCAAATCGCGCAAAACTTCATGCGCCGCGCCTGAATCGACGGCGCCAATGCCGACCGAAACCGTGGGAGCTCCCGACGCGCCAGAACCGCCACCAGCCGGGTTACAGCCACCTCTAGAACCACCGGCCACAGCCGCAGAAGCCACGTTTCCCGCAGCGGAACTGATCGCAGCACCTGCTGCGCCCGACGCACCGGAAATGCGGTATGTTTTCCCGATGCCCTCAGCCGTAAGCACAAGCCTACCCGAATGCGGCGCAGGCGGAAAGGAAAAGTGTATTTTTTTCAGCGTCTCCGGTATCTCAATTTTTTCCGCAAGAATCTTGTCGAGCATTTTCTGCCGCTCCTGCGCCTGAGCTGCTTTTGTCGCTTTATAGCCGAACCGCCGTATAAAATCTTCCAGTTTCTGAATCTCTTCCTGCTGCTGCTCGTACCGCGCCATAAGCGTCTGAAGCTCCACTGCACGAACTTGCTCATAATGCGTATAGTTTCCGGCATAACGCTTCAAATCACCGTTAAAAAGCTCGTAAACTTCGTTAATAGTAACATCAAGAAAATAGCGGTCATGCGAAACAAGCAAAAATCCGCCCGTGTAATCGTGAAGGAACTTTTCAAGCCAATCACGGGCTTCTATATCAAGATAGTTTGTCGGCTCGTCAAGGAGCAGAATATCTGGCTTTTCAAGAAGAACTTTCGCCAGAGCGATACGCATCTGCCATCCACCGGAAAATTCCTCGACGGACCTTTCCATATCTTCCGGCTTAAAACCAAGACCTTCAAGAGTCTGACGCGCAAGAACGTCGCGCCTGTTCCAACCGGATTCCTCAAGCCAAGTGATAATTTCGTGCTGTCTTTCGAGCAATGCCATTGCGCCGGGCGAGTTAGGATCTTCGGCAAGTTTCGCGCCGATATCTTCCATTTCGTTATGAAGACTGTAACCGTAAGAAAAAGCTCTGTCAGCCTCTTCTAAAAGCGTACATCCATGATGCACAATGCCCGACTGCGGCAAATACCCGATACGGCAGTCCTTTTGCACAGCGCGGTCACCGGAATCGCACTCCATAAGACCAGCCATTACCTTCATCAGTGTTGATTTGCCAGAACCGTTCGCCCCTGTGAGAGCTGCTTTTGATCCTGCAGAAAGATTCACCGAAACGTTTTTGAGTATATCTCTGTCACCAAATGCAAGCGAAACTTTTGAAAATTGAACGAAAGCCATTATTTTCCACCATTATTTAAGCCGTGGCGGTTCTTTCGAGAACGTAAAGAACACGACATTACTATTAGCAGCACGCTCCCTGATAATATTATCTTTTATAGTTGCTTTAGTAGCGTCTTCTATTCTTATTCCACCGTCCTCGATTTCATATATGAAGATAACCTGTTTACCATTATCAAAATCAAGCAAAAACGCACCATCATACGTGAATGTCAGCGATGATGAAAGGAAATACGAAAGCTTTACAGTTCCAGTAGAACCAGAACCGGCTGGAATTACTGCAGGAGAAAGCGCGTCATATCCAGTCCATACAAATTTATTGTCATCGCCAAGATAAAGCGTTCCATAATTCGAACTGATAAAATAAGGTCCCAATCTCCTAAGATTTTTGTACACATCCGCACGGCGCGTCAGCTCATCGTCAATGTATTCGCCAGAAGATTTATTGAGCGTGACAAGGTTGTACGACACCGGCATACCCCTGTCATCGATATACTGAACAACGATAAAGTTGGTCTTACGAATTGTCACCGTTATCGGTGTTCCGTTGAACCTGTACACGTATTCAGAGGTCTTTGTAATACCGTCATACGGATATTTTACTGAAATATCTTCTATAGTAAGGCGAACTTCTCCAGAACGGAAACCAGTATCAAACGCTGATTGACGTGACATTTTTGAAGGATCCACCATACCGCGCTCGACCATATCCTTGTATTCCTCAGGATACCAAACGGATTCCATCATTGCATCACGTATTGGATCGGCTTCTTCTATATTTGAATTATCAAGACCGTCATTGTTTACAGTTTCATCAAAAAGCCGCAGATTATAGGAGAAACACCATCCCGTAGTTCCGTCAGAAGCAATTACACGAAGCCAGTCACCTGCCATTGCCGTATTGCCGGACATAACAGCCTGACCAGTTCCCTTGTAAAGCACTTTTATAACTTCATTTTTTCTAAGACGGTACACTTGTTTTGATATATTGACTGCCTCCGCCCTCATAGGAAGCCCGTCAAGCACGACACGAGCATACATATGACGGTAATCAGCGTATTTTACAGCCCTTTGCTCGGCTTTTTTCTTTGACTCAGGATCTGTTATCTGCCATAGAGGAACCTCTACCTTATCTTCAGTTCCCGGAATCCCGATTACATATACACCACTGATTTTAGATTTTATATAAACAGGTACAATATCGCCGTCAGAAAGTCCGCTCTCCGGAACAGACCACAGCAACACTCCATATCCCATGATTTTTGAACAAGAAGTGAAACAAATAAGTAATATAACTGCCAAAACGACAAGACAACACGAACGTACAGTTTTCATATGAAAAAGAATACCATACAATGGATTTTATTTCCACACCGAAAAAAAACACGTATCAAGGGCTTACAACACAAAGGTTTTACGCCCTGAATACGAAAAAACATAAAAAAAGGGTACCCATAACATTAACGGGTACCCTGATTTCAATAATTCTGTAAGAATTAGAGACCGAGTGTTACACCAACCTTAGCATATGTAAGACC
>JAIKVO010000103.1 GCA_024685655.1 Treponemataceae bacterium | reverse complement strand
TGCGCTACCTGTGTGATTGTCATGCAACAATGATAGCACGATTTCCAGTACTAGGCAAATTTTTCGTCCAGACAGGCGGGAACAAAATTGGGCGCGCCGCAACCAAGGTTGCGTCAGGCTTTTCGCACTTACGCGCTAACCGCGCTCCATTCGACGCAACCTGCGGTTGCTTACGAACTGCCTGCGGCAGGTGCTACAATCCTTCGCGCAATTAGTTAGAAAAACACTTTGTTCGAATCCTTGTCTATTGCATCGGCTGGATGATCGTTATCTTTCCCGGTCAGATCAGTAAGGAAATACGTGTAAAGTTCCCTTTCTGTTTCGCCGTATTCGCTTACCGGGTCATCCCAAGTGACATCTACTAGATACCACTTGCCGTCAAGCAGCGTATTGTTCCATGCATGATTCATCTGCGAGGATGAAATTGTTTTTCCTTCAATGCCCATATATCGCTCTAACGATATGAACAGATTCGTGTATCCTTCGCAAACGCCTTTCTTATTGCCGATAACCGTTACGGCATCTTGCTTCAGCCTTTTCGCCGGGTAGTCGCGGCTTGTCACGTCATAGGAAAGGTTCAGCGTTATCCAGTTATGAATGGCACGCAGTTTTTCTGTGACCGGAGCATCATACCCAATTTCAGCCAGAATCGCATTTGCAAGATTCATTACACGGAAATCATCGCTCTGGCACTCATCTGATGGAAAGAGCCATCTTGCGTCATCGGTTTGCGCGCCCTTTGTGTCTGCTGTGTTCCGTACCGTGAACGTCATTGCGTTTGCAGTTGTTACTGAAAATCCTTCAATATCACCTTTTCCGCCTGTTTCGCCCGCAATTGTCACGGAAGTTAAATCCATGACGTTGATTTTGTAGTTTCCTTTTCCGAATCTAAGCCATATCCTTTGCGAAAAATTTCCCTGTATGGTGTAATGTGTGGTAAGCGAAGGATTATCCATTTTTTCCACGGAAACGAACGCATAGTTTTGAGCCGAAGGATTTGTCACTTTGCCCGATAAAACAAAAAAGCCGTTTGCGTCAAAAGAATCGCCATCGGGTGTGTTCTCGCCAAAGATTACGGTTCCTGTGTCATGCCTTTTGCCGGAAATATTGGTCAAACCTCCGTAAGTAGCACCATTGTAAGTAAATGTGCGGTTTATATAGTCTTTTGGATGAACGACGATTTTCTCGTTGTACGCAGTTTTTCCGTCTATTGTCGCGGATATTGTGAAAATTCCGGCTTTTGTCGGCGTGAAAACTCCGTCCGCCGTAATAACACCGTCGTTGCTTGCGCTCCATTTGACATTCGTGTTCTTTTTTACGGAACCGTCCAGTCGCTTTGCGGATGCCGTGAACTGAAGCTTTAAGCCCCCTTCGTATGTTTCTTGTAAACCTTTGGGATAGACAGTCGTGTATACGGTTTCATCCGGTACAAGCGATATATTGTCGATGAGGATGCAGTTTTTTGCATCGCCGGAAATGAAAAGTCCGTTTTCTGTGACCGCCCCTATTTTGATTGAGTGTTTGCCAGCCGGAACAGGAACTGTCGCCTTTTTCCACGGTGTCGAAGCGTAATCTTCAGGGTTTATCCGCAAAGCTTCTTTTCCATCAATATAAACGGCGGCGTATACGGATTTATCGGGAGCGAGCTGCATTTTGTACTCGAAGCTCAGTGCAGACATCTTTTCAGGCGCCACTTGTGGAAGAACCAGATACGATGAGCCGTTTTTACCTGAAACCTCGTTCATTGTGCCGATTTTTGCGACATATCCGTGGTTATCCGCATTCATAAGGCCTACCGAGCCTTTGTCAATCCAGTCCTGAAGAAACTCGTCCCACGTAACTTCCACTAGAGTTCCTTCCGTTGTCCAAGGAAATGCGGACAAGTCGAATGTGTCAAAAGTTTCTATCATTGAAGTTATAGGTTCTGCGTGCATAAAACAGATGTCGTCAAGGCAGACCGTGTTCGTGTGGTTCACTGTGTACGAGTCGGATGCACCTTCTGCTTTCCATTCAAGCGTCCTGCTGTCTTTTTCAAGCGGAATTATGTACTTTCTCCAAATGTTGTCGGTTCCGCTTGCTGTGAGACACGGCGTGCCGTCTACATAGAAAACTAAGTTTCCGTCGTATGATGCAGAAATGTCGCTTTTCAAGGAAAAACAGATGTATGTGTTTTCGGCAACAGTTGCCGAACAACTTATACTTGAAGACTTTGTGCCTATATATTTGAAATTGAAGCTGACTCCGTATGAAACACCGTCGATTCCTGCTTCTTTTGTCAGCTGCGGTGTGACTTGTTCTATATAAGCCGGATGTACGGCTTCTGCGGTAACAGTCCATTCAGCGCCGAAAACAGCTCCTGAGCCTAGACTGAGTTTCTGCGTCGTTGTATGTACTTCGTGCGGAATTGTGTTTATAAAATCCTGTTCGGACATGACTGCCGGTTTTTGCGGTTCTACTGTTGTTGGCGGTGTTTCTGGCTGTGTCGGAATGAGCATACAGCCTGTAATTGCTGATAAAATGACGAGCAGTGCGCATGTTGTAAAGAAATAACGCCCGGTGTTGGATTTAGTGAAAATGTTTCTATTGGAAAAACTGATTGTATTCATATTATATAGAATATTTCAGTAATCGGTAAAAGTCCAGATAAGATTTTCACTGATGTGCGTTGAGTGCACCCACAAATTGTTTGTGTCATAATGACAAAATATGAAATAATGTGTATTATTAGATTCGTACAGATTCAAATTATCCTGATTTTTTTGTGGCTTGAGTTTTTGAACCTGTACTCTAGGAGGCAAACATGATATTCGAAGCAGAGTACACACCAGTAATAGAAGATTATAGCAGAAACGGAAAGCTTAGCCCTACTGCCGTTTTGAAAATACTGGAGAATGCAGGAAGCCGCCATTCCGAAAGCGCAGGCGACAGCATACTTGAAGGCTGCCGCGACGGTCATGGATGGGTACTCACTGACTGGCGGCTCGAAATACTGGAATATCCTGCTTACGGAAAAAACATCCGTACAGAAACTTGGCCGGAAGCCGGAAAAGTGATTTTTGGCACAAACCGTAACTTCCTTATGTACGATGATACCGGCAAAAATATTGTCAAAGCTTCTACAAAGTGGGTCAGACTCGATCTGAATACAGGACGGCCTGTGAAAATAGAGCCTGAGCTTATGGAAAAATATCATCCAGATGAGAAAAAAGTCTTTGAAGACGGTAAAATGCCAAAAATCACGGAGCCAGAAAACTGGATCTCAGAAAAGGAGATTCAGCTTCGCAGGAGCGACATCGATTTTAACAACCACGTTCACAATTTGTGTTATCTTGATTTTGCGCTGGAGATTTTGCCGGAGCCGGTTTACAACGAGTGCGGATTTACGAATATCAGGATTTCATACAAAAGCGCGGTGAAAGAGGGCGAGTCGCTTGTGGCAAAATATTCGCTCGTTGAGGAAAAGCATGTTGTGGGTATTTTCGGTGGTGACGGCAGTCTTAAGACGCTCATCGAGTTGGACTAGCACAACGGAATATTCTGGAACAAGCGCGAAGCACATAATGAATAATTTGCTTTTTCGGAAATGTCACTGTATAATCTGCTTATGCGGATGAAAAAAGTTCTTTTCATATATTTGGTATCGTTTGTTTTGCTTTTCGGCGGTCTTTCTCTGGTAATCTATTTTGATTGGATATCGCATACAACAGAAGCCGAAGAGGATGTCGTGACGGAAGTTTACGATGAGACGTTTGTCGCTGTGGCAGATTTTGACTATAGACCGTATTCTTTTATCGATAGCAACGGAAATCCTACTGGATATGACGTTGATCTTATAAAGGCAATTTCAAAAAAACTCAAAAAAAACGTAGAAGTTCATCTTGTGCCGTGGAATAAAGCCGAGGATATGCTTGCGGACGGAGAAATCGATGTTCTTTTGGGACCGGAGTATTCGCCGGAGGAATATCCGGACTTTAGTTTTACAATTCCTTTAGGTAACGACACTTTCATGGTTTTTGGAAAAGAGCCGCTGAAAAATTTCGGACAGCTCTATTCAAGCTCGATTGCGCTTATCCGTAATGCCGGGCAGGCGGAATCGTATCTTGAGGCGTATCACCTTTTGGACAACGTGGTGTTTTTCCCGACTTACACAGAGGTGTTCGAGGCTGTGGCAGATGGAACTTGCGATTATGCAGTGTGCCGCTACTCAGTTGGAAAGCTTCGTGCTGCCACTGTAGATTTGCGTATAAAACCAGTCTACACATCGCTTAGAAATGTTTCTCTTGCTTATGCTGTCCGTAAAGGAAACGACAGGTTTTTACGGGAGCTCGACGATGCGATTATAGAGCTGGCGAAAGACGGGACGCTCAATGCTCTTGAGAATAAATGGACTGATTCTTATGTAAAATATACAAGTCCGGCGGATATTATAGAAGATTACGGTTTGGTAATAATCTGTTTTTCCATTGTTTTTGTCGTTCTTCTGTTTATTATCATCCTTTATTACGGGCTCCGTCGGCTGCGTGAGCAGGAAAAGCAGACTGTCCGTGTTGACGAGAAAGATGTTATGCTGGAGCTTTACAACCGTAAGGGAATTGAACAACGGATGCGGGAAATTTTTCATTCTAATGGTGAAAATTCTGTGCACGCTGTTTTTGTGGTGAACATCGATAATTTCAAAAAGATAAACGATAAATACGGATATGAGAAAGGCAATGATGTCCTTAAGAATATGGGGCAGCTTTTGAAGGCGAGTTTCCGCGATAAGGACTGTGTGGGCAGGGCAAGTGCGGATGAGTTCATTGTTCTTATGAGCGACGCGCGTGATGAAAACACGGTTATGTCAAAAGCTGAGCGGCTTTATAAGGCTATCGCTGATTTCTACAACTATACGGAGCTGGAAGGGGCTGTTTATGCGAGCATAGGAGCGGCTATGTTCCCCAAGGACGGCAAGACCCCCGATGTGCTCATAAAAAATGCGAACAAGGCTCTTGATACGGCAAAGCGAAAGAACAAGGACAGGGGAAGCTGCGCTTTATACAAAGGCGATGTATTTTGATCCGTGCCGATGGTTGCACCCGTTCCGGGTTGCAACTAGTATCTTGATTCTTGCATCGGTTGTTGCAAACATCTCGGACTTTTCTAAACTTTTCCTTAATTTTTTAAGCAAAATTTCCAAAAATGCGAGATAAAAGTTGACAAACGCATATTCATGATTCAAAATTACGGATAGTTATATTTATCTAGTTGAAGCGGTTCGAACAGAATTGCTTCGACATTATTGAACCAATAGGAGGGTTTAATTATTATGAAGAAAGCAAGTAAAATTCTTTTTGTTGCTGCTTTAATAGCGATGGTTATGGCTCTTACGAGCTGCGGTGGTCTTTCTGATGATCTGACTGGTGTTTATGCTCCAGTTAAGGTTATTTACACACTGGCGGATGGTACAGAGTATACAGAGACAATCAACTGGAATAATAATACATTCTCATCAACAAAGCCTTCTCAGACAGGATGGAATGGTTCCTATGCTTATTGGCATTGTAATGTATACGACGTAGGAAAATCAACGGCAAAACTCGCAGAGCCTATGACAAATGCTGAATTCGCTGCTGCAAATGGTGTAAAAACATTACGTGGTACGGTTCTAATCAAGATAGAAAGGTAAAGAAGGATGGAAACAATCTTAAAATAAATTATAGTAGTGGTATCGTTAATGATATGACTTTCAAGCCTTCTGATAATCCGAGCTATAAGTGGGTTTACGAATACACATTTAGCTCCACCGGTAATTCTATAAAAGCTTACTACAACATTTTCAAATAGTAGTAACTTTAGCCTAACGGTTTAGTTTTAATCAGCCTGTCGGTTTTCCGGCAGGCTTTTTTGTTTTATGTGCATGAGCCAGTGCGGTTTACATGTTGTGTGCACTGTGTCGAGCTGCTTTCACGGTGTTGTCAACGGCCTTGTCTTAGTTGCAAGCCAGCTCCTTAACTTTTTGGGAGGATAAACCAGTACATTCAGCTATAATGTCTGGATTAATACCTTTTGTAAGAAGATTTCTGGCTGTTTCGACGGCTTTTTCCTGCTTGCCCTGTGCAAGTCCTTCA
>JAIKVO010000073.1 GCA_024685655.1 Treponemataceae bacterium | reverse complement strand
CCTGATTATGTTTATTGTCGCCTGGTGGCCATGGCGGAGAGGCAATACCCGTTCCCATCCCGAACACGGAAGTCAAGCTCTCCTGCGCCGATGATACTGCTCTTCGCGGGAAAGTAGGTAGCTGCCAGGCTTTTTTATTTTTAAAATTTCCGCATATAAGCCCCGCATCTCCGTCCGGGAGGGGGTTGCCTGCTTTCCCGCGGGGAGCGGGAATCCGCAACGATTCGCATCGGGGCTTCCAGCGGCGCGGAGCACGAAGTTTCGAGCGAAGGACACGAAAAATGAAACGTATCCTAGTAATAAACAATAATTTTCAAGAATCTCCTAAAAATCAAACGAAAAAGATTTTAATCTATTCAATAATCATTCTGCTTTTAACTATATGTAGCTGTAATTCAGATATATCAAACGAAAATACAAGTTTTAGATTCAAATCTTCAGAAAAAATACAATTTAATGATTATTCATATCAAAAGAAAAAGCTAATAGATGATAAAATTAATCAAATGACATTGAAAGAAAAATTTGCACAAATGATGCTTGTATCAGTAGATGGTACATGCAAGTCAAAACATATATCAATGTATACTGGTGATTATTCACCAGGTGGATTTTTGCTTTTTAAGTATAATGTTGATAGTGACAAATTTCAGGATATAAGATTATTTACTGATAGATTGAAGAATTCTTATACATCACAAAAACAGATTGCGCCCTATATCGCTATTGATCATGAAGGTGGTGATGTAAACAGACTAAAAAATGTTATGCCTAGGCTTCCCTCACAGGAATATATAGCTGAGCATTATTCAATAGTTGATTCGGGTGAAATATATTACTTACAGGCAAAAATGCTGGAAAAATTAGGAGTTAATGTCAATCTTGCGCCTGTAAATGAAATTGAGACTACTGAAAATCATGAATTTCTTGTAAATCGTTCTTTTGGAAACAAAAGACAAGTATATGAATATGGAAATACGGAAATTTTTAACATAGGAAGAACATCTGTTCTTTCTGTTCAAAAACATTTTCCTGGAAATACAAATGAAGATACGCATACTGGAAAAGCTGTAATAGAATGCGATCTTAAAACTGTAAATGATTTATATATCGAGCCTTTTAAAAATGTTCGAAACAAAAATGAATCAGCTGTTATGATGTCGCACACAATTTTACAGTCTGTAGATTCAAAACCTTCATGTATTTCAAAAGAGACAATAAAATTATTTAAAGATAGTACTGGATTTAACGGTTTGATTTTTACTGACGATCTAACAATGGATGCGCTTTCAAAAAGCGGTTTCCCTATGAAAAAGGCGATATTGGAAGCTGTAAAAGCTGGTGTTGATGTAATAATGCTTTCAATTACAAATTATTTTAGAATCGTAGAAAGTGTCGTAAATGACATAGAAAATGAACGAGAGTTAATTAATAACGTTGATAGAGCCGTTAAAAAGATACTTGAGTGGAAAATAGATTGTGGCCTCATCGATATAGATCTCTTTTCTGATGAACCTGCGCTATATATCGATAAAGAGTTTCAATACTCAGAAGATTTAGAAATGAATTTTAACAATTATTATACACAAGCAGAAAGAATTCTCATGGAGAAAATGTATTAATTAGATGGATTAAGATGAAGAGAGAAAAACAATCTGGTGAAGAATCATTCAATCAATATTATTCTGAGCTTTTTGGAGAGCGTTGGAACTCCATAACGGAATCGTTTATATCAGAGTCGGATTATTGCGCAATCAAAAAGCCAGAAACGTGTTCTGAACAAGGATTGAAGAACTCACAATATGCTCCAGGCGAAACACAGCCGGACGATGATTCTACGATAAAAACAAAAGCTAATCAATCTGAAGAAAATTATTATATAGATACAGCAAGCGTTTTATGTGCCGGTTGCCTTCCTGTGGATAATGCAGAAAATATCCTTGATATGTGTGCGGCACCAGGTGGCAAAACACTTGTTATAGCTTCCCGTATGGGCGAAAACACTGCGTTGCTGGCGAATGAGCGTTCAAAAGACAGGTATTGCCGTCTTTCTAATGTGATAAAAACTTTTCTGCCTGAAAGTATAAACAAACGTATTACTCTTTCATGTGCGGACGGTTCGGTTTTATGCCGTAATGAAAAATACAGGGAAAGATTTGATAGTATCTTGCTTGATGCCCCGTGTTCTTCGGAACGTCATGTCTACAATGATTCAAAGTATCTTTCCCAGTGGACGAAAAATCGTGTTAAAAGCCTTGCAATGGCTCAGTGGGCATTGCTTTCATCAGGTTTTTTAATGCTCAAAAAAAACGGATATATACTTTATTCGACATGTGCGCTCGCGGATGATGAAAATGATGGGGTAATATCTCGTTTGCTTAAAAAGTATGATTCAGCAAAAATTATTGAAATTGATATAAAAGAACAGAAAAACGGGCTTCTTAATCGGTTTCAGTGGCTTGACCATCTACCTGATACAGAACGGACTTTATACGGATACCGGATTATGCCTGATGTATCGAATGGAGCTGGTCCCATTTATTTCTGCTTAGTAAAAAAAATCTAGACTAAAGCAAGAATTTCATATAATATCGAGTATACTGAGAGTTATATTCCAATACAGTTTTGTGTTTTTTGCGAATTTGTGGTTGGAGTGTTGTTTCTCGTTTTTTTTTGATTTCGGATTGAGAGTTTTTACTAGCACGAAATGATTGTGTTTCTGTGCATTAAGCGGGGGCTGCCTCGTTGGTAAGTCCCTCACGAATGTACCTGTCGTATTTGAGGAGTTTCCTATGTCAGATTTTGGCAGTACGAAAGAAAAGAAATTACAGCGTATAATTGAATCAGAGAAAATCCTGAATGAAATTCAGGATATGGATATTCTTCTGGAACGCGTTCTGACTGAAGCCAGAGGCATCGTACATGCTGATGCCGGCTCTATTTATATTATTGAAAACAATTTACTAAAAATTCGATATGCGCAGAATGATACTCAGCAAGGAAAGCTTGCTCCAGGTCAAAAACTTCCGTTCAAGTATTTTTCTTTCCCGCTTGATGCGAAATCTATGTGCGCCTCATGTGTTATTACGAAGCAGATCGTCAATGAAGCAGATGCGTACGCGATCTCTCCTGATAAAACATATTCGTTCAATAGGCAGTCGGATATGTTGTCTGGCTACAGGACGAAATCTGCGATCGCAATACCGCTGATCAGTCCTTCTGGTAATGTACTTGGCGTTTTACAGATAATTAATGCACAGGATCAGGATGGTAATATAATAAGCTTTGATGCTGATGCAGAGCTGTACTTAAAACATTTTGCATCAAGCGCGACTCAGGCTTTGGAAAGAACTTATCTTACCCGTGAGATGGTTATAAGGATGGTAGAGATGGCCGGTTTCAGGGATCCGAAAGAAACCGGTAATCATGTAAACCGTGTAGCGAGTTATTCGGTCGAAATATACGATAAATGGGCTTATAATCATAATATTCCAGCAGAAGATTTCAACAAATTCCGAGATGCTTTGAAAATAGCGGCTATGCTTCATGATGTTGGTAAAGTAGGTATATCCGATGTTATTCTTAGAAAACCCGGAAGATTCACAGAAGAAGAATTTTCAGTAATTAAGGGACACACATATATCGGTGCCAGCCTTTTTAAGAACAAGCAGTCTCCTTTGGATAACATGGCTTATGACGTAGCGCTTCATCATCATGAGTGGTGGAATGGTGCTGGTTATCCTGGCAAGGTTGATATTGATACGATAGATATTTATCAGCCTTTGAAAAACCAGAGAGAAGGACTTAAAGGGGAAGATATACCTCTCGCAGCGCGTATTGTAGCTGTCGCTGATGTTTTTGATGCATTGTCATCTAAGAGGGTCTATAAAGATGCATGGTCTGAAGAGAACGCCCTTATTGAGATTCAGCAAAATGCCGGTAAACAGTTTGATCCAGAAGTCGTAATGGCTTTCTTCGAGGTTATTCCAAGGATTAGGGAAATACAGGCATCTATGCCTGATTTATGATCTAAGATTTCGTTTGATCATAAAAACGGTCGTGCCAAGATTTTACGGAAGCAGAAAGACATCTGTGTCTTGTCGTTACCGTATAATTGATATTTTCCGAAGTTTTTTCTGTATTTCTCTGTCAAGGCAATTCGCGAACAGATTTACTTCTTTTTTTCCGAACGTAGAGTTTTTCTCCGAAATTAGTCCGTTTTCGAACAGTGTCTTGTTGAAATTTCGAACAGATAACTTTTCACG
>JAIKVO010000054.1 GCA_024685655.1 Treponemataceae bacterium | reverse complement strand
TCTGAAGAACCGGATCCGTTTTTTGCGTGCGGACGAGAAAAGTGTTTTTGAAAGATACATCAGATATCAGGACAGGACGGCGGAACTGTCTGATGAACTCTCGATAACACAGGAATCTGTAAGGAAGAAGATTTATCGTATTAAAAAGAAGTTGTATGCGGGCTTTGCAGACACTCTTGATTTATATGATGATGAGACAATCCTTTTGGCAGCTATATAAGGGGGCGTGAAGAAAATGGTAATCGATAATCATTATATTGCCCTCAAACTGGTAGAAGGACTCTTTCGAAAAGGGCTTGTGAATTCGGAAACATTTGAAAATGTTAAGGCAACGTACCCGGAAGCATTTGCTTCCTCCGGGGACTCATATTGGGAACACCAACTAAAACAAAATGTCAAGGATGGAAAATGAAAATTTGACATCCTTAATCTTTTTTTGAGTCGAGCGTATCCTCGAAAAAAAACTAAGGAGGTCGCGACTATGAGCGAATGTAAAAGCGTATTTGATATGCAGAACGGCTACATGTCTTTTGTGAACAAAGACAAAGGTCGAACCAGAAGAACCGTCTTTTATGGACGTGTATCTACTGAACATGAGGCGCAAATATCTGCGCTTGAAAACCAAATCCAGTGGTATGACGATCAGGCGAAGGCTCACAGCAACTGGCTCGTGCTCGATAAGTACATTGACGAGGGTATTACAGGAACCCAGGCCAAGAAACGTCCGGCATTTCTGAAAATGCTCGAAGATGCGAGAGCTGGAATGTTTGATCTGATCGTTACAAGAGAGGTATGCCGATTTGCAAGAAACACGGTAGACACGTTGGTTGTGACAAGAGAGCTTAAGAATCTCGGAATCGAAGTGTATTTTGTCGAGGATAATATCTGGACACTCGACGGTGACGGCGAGCTGAGACTCACGATCATGGCAACCCTCGCACAGGAAGAGAGCAGGAAGGTCTCTGAGCGAGTTAAGGCAGGGCAACATATAAGTCGTGAAAAATGTGTTACGTACGGAACAGGCAATATTCTCGGTTATGACCGTGTGGGACATGATTTTGTCATAAATCCCGAGCAAGCAGAAACGGTTCGGATGATTTATGATATGTACCTGAATGATGGTTTAGGCTCGACCAGAATAGCCCGTGAGCTTGAAAGCAGAGGAAGGTTAACGGGCTGCGGAGGTACAAAATGGGCAGGTAGTTATGTTGCCAGAGTGCTTGGCAATTCGACATATGCAGGAATTATTGCCTATGGAAAATCATTTAGTAATAATTATTTAGAGCAAAAGCGCATCCTAAATACCGATCCATCCACGTATCTGTATAAAAAAGGAAACTTTGAGCCGATTGTGACTGAAGAGGAGTTTAGGCGGGTACAGGATATTAAAAAGATGAGATTAAAATGTTTAAACATAGAACCTCGTCGAACTCCGTTTGGAGAACGTCCGATATACAGAAGTATTCACGGCAACAATGATTTATGGGGGAAACGCATTAGGTGCGGATGCGGTGCTTCACTGCGAAAAAACCGTTGGCATAAAAACAAGGGAAAACCTTGGACGTATGGCTACCAATGCTACGGACAGCTGAATTTTGGCACTGCTCAAATGCATAAGAATGTAGGAGTCGGCGACGAAGATATTTGTAAGATCAAGATGGTAGCGGACTGGAAGCTGTCCTTCATGGCGCAGGAAATATTTAAATCCTTGCGATTGGATAAAAGAGAAATAGTCAACGAGGCGTGTGACATATTAAAAAAGTGCTATCAGTTCAGCGGTTTAACCGGAAAATCTTTGGAAGATCTTAACAGGAAGTTGGCCAAGATCAAAAAAAGAATAAGCAACCTTCGCGATATGAGAATGGATGGAGATATCGATCAAAGGGATTATCGCGAACGTATGAAAATTCTTACTGAGGAAGAAGCAAAATTGAATGAGGAACTTGAAGCACAGTCTTCATGTCTGGACGAATTGGAACAGGCCGAGAAGCAGGATCTTCAGGCAATAAAAGCTGCTCTTGAAAGAATACTCGATTTTTCTGATGAAAAGATTGATGATGAAATAATAGACAAGTTCGTTTCGCGGATTGTTGTTGTGAATGACACTACGTTCGCTTGGTACCTCAATCTTTCGGGGAAAGAAGACTCGGAAGTAATTGCAATTTGCGAGGGACGTAAGAATAAAGCGGTAGTTTCACTGACAAATTCAGGGGAGACAGAGGATTTTTTCGTCTGAGCGACCTTAGAGAGGTCGCAGACGATTTTTCTTCAGGAAAAAACGCATCCAAGATAGAGTGTCTGCACAGGCCGCGATTAGTTCGAAGAACTAATCGCAACCATTCAATCTAACGTAATGACAAACTTCCCGTAACTGTCGGTTGCGGGAAGTTTTTTCTGTTCTTTTTGAGAAAAGGTGAAAATCAACATTTTTTATCTTATGACCATTACCGTTAGTTCCCTCTACGGAAATAGATACATCAAGTGCGGAAGCGCTTATACAATATATGGCGGCAAC
>JAIKVO010000049.1 GCA_024685655.1 Treponemataceae bacterium | reverse complement strand
TGTACGGACTTTTCTTCCGTCATTGCAATACACTTCCGCTCAGTAGCAATTTCTCCACGATGAAGCTTTTTATGAAAGCGATGGACGTTCTTTTGAAACGCGGTGAAAAAGTGCTTGTTTATGCTGAACAAGGAATGTGGTGGAACTACCGCAAGCCCCGGCCGCTTACAAACGGTGCGTTCAAGTTCGCTGTTACTAGTAATGTTCCGGTTCTTCCTATGTTTATCACGATGAACGATTCAGATATTATTGGCGGAGACGGCTTCCCAATCCAGGAATATACGCTTCATATTCTTGAGCCTATTTATCCCGACCCGAATAAATCTGAAAAAGAAAACATCAATTGGATGAAAGAGAAGAATTACCAAATGTGGAAAAATGTGTACGAATCCACATATGGTATTCCTCTTACTTATTCTTTCGACTCTTCAAACTAAGCCGGCATAAACTTAAAGCTCTTAAAATCGAAGCAGCTGCCCGGAAGAAAAACAAACGTAACATTCTGCTTGCCTTTTATACACTCGCCCAAAGAAACCGTGTGTTCCGTTATTTCTTCCGATTGCAGAATTTCAGCAATACAAACGCGGGGATTGATGTTTTGTCCGCTTTCTCCGCCGATGCCGCCAGTTTTTGTGCTGTCGTTCGTACCAGCATCCGCACCAGCCACCACATCAATAGGTGCAAACTTGATATGAACTGTGTTCGTTCCGTTTATAGCACGGCCTTCTATCTTAATACGCGTCGTTCCATCCGCACCAAAATCCATGTTGCCGAATTCAAGCGAAACGTTATTTCCAATGCCAGTTATGCAGTCTTCTAGCTTTTGGAACGAATCGCCAGTTATGCGGTCGGCATCGGCGGCAAACAATTTAGCAAATGCTTTTGGGCTTTCAACAAATTGTATTCCCTGTATGGAAAAGCGTGTCGTTGAAAGAATGCTTAGCGAGTGTATGCCTGTAAGACGCCTGGGAAGTTTCCAAGTATTTGCCTGGTAATGGTTGTACCAGCTTGCCGCCGAGTACTCAAAAGCCATAAGTTTTTTGCCGCCCTCATCGGGGTTGCCTTCCCAAAGTTCAAGAGGCAATGAAGCATCAAACGAGAAGATGGGTATTGAAAACTCGTCCGAGCCGTCTGCGCCGAAATCGAGGTTTTCAAACATGAGCCAGTTACGCTCAGCTGGTACATAAACCCCACCCTGAAAGCTCTGCTTTGGTTCATTTAGCGCAGCAGAGTATTCACACGCTGAAATAAGCTGGTAAGGATTCAATGTACCACTTCCCATACCAGAAATTGAAAACTCTAGTTCGGAAACAATGTCTGGGTGGGGTTTGCCGTTAGAGGCGGTGCATCGCAGACGGAAATTACCGTCTCCGGCTGCGGAAAGCCTTGCTGTTAGTCCGTCGGGTGAAACTTCGACCTTTGCGCATGATGTCTGAACGCCTTCTATGCGGCAAGGCTTCCATTCAAGATTTGTGAAAGTGGCGTTTTCTGGCAGAATACGGGCCTTTATTGTGACACTGGGGCTTTCCGCAGAGAGCGCAAGGGCGGCTTCTGCTTCCGCATAGTTTTCAATCACGGAATCCGCACCTTCCGCACAGTTTACAATCGCACAATTCACTTTGGGTGCGTCAATCACTGTAAGTTCGATTTTGCGGACAGGTACTTCGTCATCAGGCTTAATTGCGCAATTTGCTATTTTGGTTGAAGTTTTCGCGGAACTCGACACACCTTTGCAATCTGCTTGCGTATTGTCATCGCCACCAATAGTCAAAACAGCAGGCTCCAAACCTTTTGAAACAGCTGACAATCGCACTGTGCTTGAACTTCTTTCGCTTGTTACGGTTTCCGCACATTTCTCGCCCGTGCTGTCCGTCGCACACACACCTGACGGCAATCTTACAATCGCCAAAAGATGATTGTTGAAAAGCTTTCTTGAATTACACTTATACTGCTCGTAATCGGTACTGTCGCCGTTATCAAGCCCAAGAAGTTCGCCACCCTCCACTGCAACGTTTATTCGGTTTCTTGCGTTCTCAACCGGCACACCATTTTTGTCGCAAGTCGAAATATCAACAAAAATCAAATTATCTTCGCGCTCATAAGAAAGCACAATTTTTGCCGGATCTTCAAATGAAGTTTTTGTATCTTCCGCTATTTTTTTGCCATTTTCATCATACGCAACCGCCACAAGTTTTCCCGCGTGATACGGCAATTTCCAGTGTCCTTCGAGCACTTTTCCGTGTTTGTGGTCAATTTTTTGCTTACCAAGCGACTTTCCTTTGTAAAAAAGCTCGACAATCGGCGCGTTTGAATATGCTTTCACATCGATTATCTGGTTTTCGTTAAAATCCCAGTAGGGAAGAAGGTGAATCATCGGATTTTTGTGATAATCCGTCCACTCCGCCTGATACAAAAAGAAAGTGTCTTTCTTGAATCCGGCCGTATCCACCTGACCAAAATACGAATTTTTCGTGAAATACGGCGTAGGCTCACCGATATAATCCCATCCTGTCCAGATATATTGCCCGATGCAGAATTCCGCATCCCTGTCGGGCACAATAGCTGCCGTTGTGTTTATTGCGCCCCAGTTGCTGGAACAGTTTCCAAGGCAGGAACACTGCTGGTCATCGTGAGTTAGTGTGCGAAAATCCGCCGGAAAGTGATAAATCCCACGGCTCTGTACCGTCGATGATGTTTCGCTTCCGTAAATCTTCCAATCCGGGAACTTTTTGTGATGTTCGGCGTACAGCCGTTCCGCATAATTGTAACCCGCAAGATCTACTTCTTTCATGCATTCCTGTGCGTTTTCCCATTCGATGTAATTCGATCCGATTGTTACAGGCGCGTTGTTCTTAAAATCGTATTTATGGACGAGCGAAGTCAAATCTCTTGCAATTGCAAGCCCTGTACCCAGGTGCGTGTCGTATATCTCATTGCCGATGCTCCACATTATTATGCACGGATGGTTTCTGTCGCGCCGGATCCAGCTTGCGACATCACGCACATGATACTCTTTGAAATAGTTGCTGTAGTCGTACTTCGTTTTGGCACGTTCCCACTGGTCAAAACACTCGCAATTTATGAGCATTCCGGTTTCGTCAGCTAATTCCAAAAACTCCGGCGCGGGCGGGTTGTGCGAAGTTCGGATTGAGTTTACGCCCATTTCGAACATCTTTTTGAACTGTCGCTTCAATGCAGATTTATTGAATGCAGAGCCTATACACCCCAAATCATGATGTAAGCAAGCTCCGTGGATTTTTACATGTCTGCCGTTTAGGAAAAAACCTTTATCGGCGTTGTATTGTATTGTGCGGAAGCCGATTTTTTGGGTGCAGTTGTCGAGAAGTTCGCAATTTGAGCTTGGGGCGCAGCTTCCGGAGGAAAGTTCCGCCACAGTTGTTCGGGTGTTTCCGGCGGAAAGTTCCACTGCAGTTATTCCAGCGTTTTTGGAAGTTTCTGTAGTTCCAGCGAACAGCTCTATTTTAAGCGTATATAGGTACGGATCTTCGATATCCCAAACGCGAATATCGTGCAGATGAAACCCGCCTGTGCAAATAGCGATATGTGGCGTGGATTGGTCGGGAGTTTTGCAGGATTCATATTCGGGCATTTCGCCGGTCGTGCCGTTTGCGGCAACTTCACTGGACGGCGCAAGCAACACCTCTGAGGACTGGGCCTTGTTGGATCTATCGCATGCGCCGGCTTCATTTAACGTCAGCTCCTTTGTTTCTGTCGCAACTACCGCGCCGTCTGCCGAAAGCAAAGTCGCCTTTACAGTGACACTCTTTGAGGCTTCGTATGAAACAATCTCCGCTTGATAAAAGCAAGTCCACTCTGCATCTGAAGCTCCGGCATCAGAAGAATTCGCGGATTTTTTGTTTGATATATAA
>JAIKVO010000006.1 GCA_024685655.1 Treponemataceae bacterium | reverse complement strand
CCTATGCTTTGTTTTGAAGGTGCGAGAAAAGTTCCAGACGGTTTTTCACGCCAAGTTTTTTATAAATGTTCGCAAGATGCGCTTCTATCGTTTTTTCGCTCACAAAAAATGTGCTCGCCAGCTCCTTGTTCGATTTTCCGTCTAAAAGCGCAAGAAGTATTTCCTGTTCACGCTTTGTTATTGAAAAATCTTTTATAAACGCATCGTCAAGCGATTTCCCGGTCTTTGCCATCGGTGAAGCAAAATAAAACCGGTAAAAAATGTGATAAATCAAAATTGAGACAGAGATGATAAAAACAAACGGCGTATTTTTCAGAATGAACGAAAGTGCAAGATTAAGCACCGCAAGAATCAGGATAATCCACTTTTCTTTACGGAACGAGCCCTTGTCTATCCTGTTGAAAAACGCGATTCCGATGATAACGGAAACTCCTGCGGGAATCCAGATTCCAAGAATATTCAAAACTGATGAAGGATGTTCTACTGCCGGCAAAAAAATAGTGACAAGCGCAAAAATAAAAACCGCAAGCGAATAAAGCTGAAAGATTTTCCGGATTCTGGCAGACGGATTCACGCGGATAAAATCGAGGGCAACGCTCGTAATTCCGTAAGAAAAGATAAGAGAGAGCAAGCCGCCGAAAATGCAGATAAAAACTCTGCCTGTAAGCGCACCGTGAATCAGCACGTAGTAGGAATTTGCGCTGATTAGGAAGAATGCGAGCGTAATCAAGAGAAGATGGGCAAAAAATGGCTTTTTGAAGCGCAAAAAGAACAAAAGAGAAATTAATCCTGCCGAGAACGAGCAAAGACACGCGATAAATAAAATAATTTCGTCCAATTAAAAAACCTCGTGGCGTTTACTCCGCCGCTTCTACCTCGTCGAGCAGCTTGATAATCTCGCTTCTGTCTGCCGCTATTCTGCGTACCGGCTCCATGCTCTTGTAAAACTGTGCCATATCCGCGGGCAAAACAGGAACCTCGCCGCACCACTTGCGTATAGTTTCCGCAGAAAGCGCCGGGTGATTCCTCGCTACAAGAACGACAACACCGTCATCCGCCGTAATAAGAGACGCGCGTTTTTCTGCTGCGGCATAGGCGGCGGCAGTCTCTGGATCCATCACATATCCGTATTTTATGAACGCATCCTTACACGCTTTAATGCGGTCTTCGGTCGTCACCGGAGCCGGAAAAATAAGGCTTTTCATGAGCATTGGGTTCGCCTGGAAAACTTGTTCTATACGCTCTATGTTAGACGGATTTGCCGGATCAGCGACAGATCTTTTGTGAAGCGGAACCATCGAATCCATGACGCAACATTTATCAAAGCTGTCTGCAACAAGACTGTTCGTGCAGTTCGTTATAAAACCGTTTACAGGCAACGAGAACTTCCAGCTGTAAAGCCCTGCCGCAAGGTTTCCGTAGTTTCCGGCGTCAACCGAGTAGAAAATGTCGCCCGCAACGTGGGCCTTTAGGCGCGAGAACGCATACATATAGCAGAAAGAAAGCGGAAGCACGCGCCCGATATTCACGGTGTTCGCAAGCGTAAGATTGTGTTTTTTGACGAAAGCCCTGTCAGAATAAACAGAGCGCACTATATTAAAGCATTCGGCTTCTGTGCCGTCCACTTCGACAGGCAGGATATTTCCGCCGTTCCAAACGCAGTCCGCATCGTTTATGTAACGCATCGTGCCTTTTGTGTACAGCAGGACGGCTTTAAGGTGCTTTTTGCCCCGGAACGCGTTCGCAATGCTTGCTCCGGTCTCTCCGTTTGTCACGGCAAGCACGACGGCTTTTTTATTCTGCATCAAAAGGATATGCTCCAGGCACGAAGCCAGGTACGATATTCCGAAATCTTTGTAGCAGCCGGTTTTGCCGTGGAAAAGCTCAAGGACATAGTGGCTTTCGTCAAGCTTTTTAAGTTCCGGGGAGAAAGGAAACGCCTGCATTGCAATCGCTTCCGAAATAATCGGGCTGAATTCCTCGTGGATGAGAGATGACGTTAGCGCACCGGCAATCGACTGAAAAGAGGTGTCTTCTGTCATGTAAAGAATCCACCGGCTAAGGTCTTCTTCGTAGGCGGGAACGTACATTCCACCGTCATCAGCGATGCAGTTAAGCACAGCTTCCGCGAACGAGACAGGAGAACCGTTTTCTTGACTACTTCTTGTACTGATGAATTTCACATAAACCTCCGAAGCGGGTCACGCCAATGTCATTAATTTACCACTTCAGTATTCGTCATGAATATACTGAAGGAGCTTTCGCCAACACCCTGCATTAGCCACAAGTTCAGCACTACGTGCTTCAATAGTGGCATGCAGGGAACCTGTTGGCTACGCACCATACAGGAATATTCAATTCCATAAGTAAATGATATTGGCAAGAACGCTATACCTCAGAATATATCAGAAAAAGCTCTTAAAGGAAATATAAAATCTTACTCTAAAAAGGATGATACAAGCATCTGTTGAATATACGGTGCGGATATGCTTTGCTTTTCCGGTGTTCCGCAGTAGCTCGAAACTGCGCACTTCATGCTTGTTGCGAAATATCCCTAACGGTCAGCCGCTTCACTCGTAAACTTCGTTTACTCGCTCCAGTGGCCACCTTCGGTGCTGCTCCACCCCGGCGCGTAATTTCCTCCAGATATTACAAATTTATTACATTTTCTGGAGGAAAGCGTTGAAAATCAATGATTTTTATGTGCACAAGTGGAAGGATGTGTTAAAAAAACTGTCCGCGGTCCCTACGTCATCTTACGATGAACCACCTGATTAACAGGCGAGAAGGAATTCCGCGGCTCTCATATACAATATACTATGGAGTATTTCCAAAATCAAGTGTATATTATAAAAGTGAATGTAAGAAACGAGGCAGAACTCTTAAAATATATTTCTCATGTAAGATTAGATTCTTATTTGCCCAACGAAACTGTTGCCAAGCAATTTGCAGTTTATAAGCGGAATATTCGTTTATGTAAAAAGTTTTATCCTAAATTACATTATTTTGAAATCATATTTAGGAACAGTATTGATTCTGTTCTTACTGAATATGTAAATGGTGCTGATTGGATAACGGTTATTCCTTTTGATAAAGACAGTCTACATAAAATAAATGAAGTTAAGAACAGGCTTTTAAAACAGAATAAAACCATAACGCATGATAGAATTATTTCAGAATTGACATTGGGTTTTTGGACTACACTTTTTTCAAAGAGATATAATCAATACAAATTTCAAAGTATCCTTGTAAAGAAGGTTTTTACGGATTGTCCCAAAGATCAGAGAAATATAAAGAATATTCAGATTCGTGTGAATGAAATCCGAGAGCTTAGAAATAGGGTTTGTCATTATGAAAACATAATCCGTTATCTAGATATAAAGGATAAATATAATAATATTCAAACCTGTATTTCTTGGATTTCTATAAAACTTGCAAAGATAATACGATAAACTGGACATTTTTGGCAAAGGGCTTCCTGTATACACGTTCGAGAATCTGTGCCGTCAAGACAAATCCATTCCGCTCGGAGACCGCACTCTTAAATACTTTTTTATTTCGGAAAACTGTGATAAGTTTTTAAATGAGGAGCAGAGGGCGTTCATGCGTCTTGTGAGCGGATGTGGGAGCAGCAATGCGTTCACGGACAGGGTGTCGCGACTGACAGAAAAAGCCAAACAGACAGCGATTGCGCCGTTCGCGCGAGCGAACATATGAAATAATATTCCTTTCGCAACCGGCGCGTAGCGACGGATTACCGGAGGCAATACATGGAATGGGAACGGCAGAAGGCATATGAGTTTAAGCGTGGCAAAGAAGAAGCAAAAGTGGAAGATGCACGAAACTTGCTAGCAAAAGGTATTAATCCAGAAATAATAGCCGAATGTACTGGACTGCCGCTTGAAACTGTACAGCAATTTGCAGAGGAACTTGCTGTAGTTAAAGCATAGCCGGCAGAATCCAGAAAGAGGCATAAAAAAGGCAGCCCCAAAACCGTATGGAAATTGAAGCTGCCTTGAAACTAAATGAAACTCAGAGATTAACTAGTTTCCGCTGTATTGTACAACGACACCACCATAACCGAACG
>JAIKVO010000291.1 GCA_024685655.1 Treponemataceae bacterium | reverse complement strand
CAAATCGTAGGCAACAATTCCCTTCTCTACCGCCTTTGCCATGATTGAGCTTTCAAAAAAAGCACGGGGTATTTCCGGGAACAAGGTCAGCACATGGAATTTCATGAATTACTCCAGAATCCAGAGGTGCATAAGCTGCATCGTTTTTCTGTTGATATCGACATCACCTATGAACTCCTTTTTGAAAGGAACAAGAACAGTTCTTTTCTTTTTAGCAGGAGAACCGGCTTCCGAATCAGACGAAAACTGCAAACTCTCGGATACAGAAACCTCCAACAGGTCTCCAGCACCGCCTTCCAATACGTCTGTGACAATACCGGCAACAATAGGTTCCGGTTTTACACCATCATTCAGTCCGTTCTTTGCATTCGATCCAGAGCCAGGCTCATAAATCAATGCACAATTCTTAAGATCCTCGACATAATACTCGCCTTCGTAAAGAGGGCAGGCTTTGTCTCTGGACACCACAATCTCGGCTCCGGCAAACTTTGCAGCTTGCTCCGGTGTGTCAATTCCGGCGCATTTCATGATAAGGAAAGGATTTCCGCTCTCAACCGACTCAACTTCGGTTTTTCTTTCGGTTCCGTCTTTCCTCAAAGTAACTTCGGTAAGATCGAAAAAATGCTCGACTTCGCCAGAAGTACTCTCAACTTTGAATTTACCCGCAAGGCCATGCGCACTACGGATAATTCCTACAACCAGGCTGGTAACTGCATCCATCAGTCCAAAATTTCCAGACTGTAGCGTTTTCCGGTCTTGCTTGCGCTCGCGCTCAGAACTGTGCGCAAAGCTTTTGCTATACGACCGTACTTGCCGATTACTTTACCGATGTCGTTAGGTGCGACACGCAGCTCAATAACCGTGGATTTGTCACCTTCGACTTCCTGCACCGAGACGCTACTTGGATCATCGACCAGTGATTTTGCAATATATTCAATCAGGTCTTTTTCCATTCCAAACTCCCGGTGCTACTAAGAACTTTTCTTGCTGAAAAGTTTCTTAACCGTGTCTGAAGGCTGAGCTCCTACACTGATCCAATACTTTGCCCTTTCCTCATTGAAAGAAACCTGCTTGTCGGCTGCCTCAATAGGATGATAAACACCAATTTCTTCGATTGTCGTGCCATCGCGGGGCTTGCGTGAGTCCTGCACTACGATTCTGTAGTACGGACGTTTCTTGGTTCCAAACTTCTTGAGTCTGATTCTTACCACTTCTATCCTCCAATTGGACATGTTCTCATGCCCAAAACGTACTGATTTGTGTCGCGCCTTATTTTTCCGCATCGTCGCGGATGCACGCTCTGACGCAATCGCGTAAAAAAAGCTACTTACAAAAGTTACAGACTATTGCAAGTAGCTTAAACATATAACATAAATCAAGAGTAAGGTCAAGCTTATAGGGGGAGGTCTGCTAGAAACTTCGCGCATACGCTCTCGTTGCGCGATTCCCCCTCGCTACAGACTCCTCACTTCGTTGCGGGGTCGTCCGCTACCCCCTCGCCTAGTGGGCTACCGCCCCCTAAAACCCCTGTTGTCGAAGTATTATATTCAGACAGGCTCCCGCTACACATTACCGCCAGTGCTTTCGCAGTATAAATTCCATATCCAGACAGGCTCCCACTACATTGGTTCTGCCGGACAGAGAGTGCGGCGTATAATGTAATTGACTCGCACCGGCATTCGCCGAGCTCGCACGCCGCAACACTGTCCGCAGACCCAATTTCGCTCGCGCCCGTCTGGATATACAAGTTCTCCAAAGACTGTTACGCAATTTCACCAGCCTAAAAACCGTTATGAGAATCGCCATCAGCCCAGAGAGTATTGGTTCAACCTTACTCTGATTTTTCTCATATTCGCGCGTGAATCGGCTTAGAACTCTTCGAAGTCGCTGTCGGAAACGTATGATGTTGGTACGTACTCCTGCGACGAAAATTGCGTATCCGCAGCAGACGGCTCTGGCTTTTTCTCCGCGCCGCCGACATTTCCCGTTCTTTCAGCATCCGCCTGATTAACATCCTTTCCAGGATTAGCGAACGATTTATTTGCAAAAGCAGGATTTACCAATTTATCCGCGGTAGGCGGAATTTCAGCATCCGGCTTTATAACATGGCGGCGTGGAGAATCCGTACTTACCGAACCATTCGCAAACCTGCCGTTATTCCTAGAACCCCTGTCAGAAGTACCGTTATCTTCACGAGCGATAACATTAGGCTGTCTAACACTGTTTCCAGAAGAACGCTCTGAACTAAATCGCTCCGGTTTCGCCGATTTTTCAGGCTGAACAGACGCAGGAGACGGAGGCAAACCAGGTTTTACCACAGGTGCCTTAAGAGCAGGCTTTGCAGTATGTTTAGCGGGAGAAGCAACTATTTTTTGACGCTCAAATTTAAAGAACTGAAGAGCCTTCAGCAAATCATCGGACTGAGAAGCCATCTCCTCGGAAAGCGAAGCAAACTCCTCTGCTGATGAAGCACTCCGCTGTACAAGAGAATCAAGCTCTATAACAGCTTTGTTAATCTGCTGCGCACCGATATCTTCCTCACGCGCCGCCGCCGAAATCTCCTGAGTAAGGTCAGCAGTCTTTATGATATTAGGAATCATCACGTCAAAACGCTTTCCTGTATCTTCGGCAATCTTAACGCTTTCTTCGGAGAGCTCGATTATGTCCACGGCGGCGGCTTGGCTACGCTCTGCAAGCTTACGAACTTCACTAGCTACAACCGCGAAGCCGCGCCCAACCTCGCCCGCACGCGCTGCCTCTATAGCTGCGTTAAGCGCAAGACGGTTCGTCTGGCTTGAAATATCCTCAATAATCGAAATCTTGTCTGCAATTGCGTGCATTGCGTCAACAGTGCGCTTAACGGCTTCTCCACCGGCGCGGCTTTCCTCCAGCACCTTCTGGGCTATGGAGTCTGTCTCTGCAGCATTGTCCGCATTGCGCCGTATATTTGACGACATTTCTTCCATCGTAGAGGATATCTCCTCTGCAAACGCCGCCTGAGACGTCGCATCCGTCGAAATAACCTGGCTTCCATGGCTAAGCTCCACACTGCCAGCAGCCACGTTCTCGCCTGCCGCATAGACGACAGAAACAACGTTGCGCAAGGACTCCAGAAGCTGATTGAAATTGTCACCAAGCTCCCCTATCTCGTCTTTTCTGCCGCTTATCATCTTTCTGTCAGCCTCAGACAAATCTTTCATAACGAGATCGCCTGATGTTATCATTTTGAAAGCCTTAGAAAAACTCTTAAGCGGCTTTATAACCGCTAATGTCGAAAAAATACCCAAAAGAAGGAACAAAACCGCAAACACATCGGTTATTATCATCAGTGCCGCCGTCTGCATACTTGAAGATTTCTTTAACGCATTGAAAGAAGAAAGCAGCTCAGTTCCCGCTTCCTCATCCAACGCACCTGATGCGACAATGTTCTCCGCAATGGCAGAAATCTTCGTCATCACCGTACTTGAACTAACAACACACAAAAAAATCACGGAAACAGACACGACAACAATCATGATGAACGATCCGAGCAACCGGGTTTTTAATTTCATAAATTGTTTTCCTCCATAACAAGGTTAAGCAACAAAACCGTCGCTGGTCAGCATTTTAATTCAACTTGAAAAATTAAAATTTCCACCTTACTATATCGTAACCAGAAAAAATCATGTGTCAAGCTTATCAGTTTTATAAATATTTTTTTACTCTTTAATATAAGATTTTTCTTGCGAGTAGTCTCCATATGGAATATAGTGGGAATATGGCAGTTTTGTTGCCCGTAGCCGGAGGGAAAGGCGGCGTCGGGAAGAGTATAGTATCATTGAATCTCGCAGTCACACTTGCACATCAATGCAAGAACACCATCCTATGCGACATGGACTTAGGGGGGGCGAATCTTCATACTTTGCTCGGGCTCAAAAACAATCAGGCGGGCTTAGGAACATACATAACGAAAATTGAGACAGATTTCTTGAATCTTCTTCAGGCGACAGGCATCCCGTCTTTACAGTTCATTGCAGGCGACTGCCATTACCCTGGTGTCGCCAACATGGATTTTTTCACGAAGCAAAAGATAATCAAGAACATTCAGTCACTAGACGCAGATTACGTCATAATGGATTTAGGAGCTGGCTCAACGTACAATATAATCGATTTTTTCCTTACTTCGTATGACGGGCTCATCGTTGTGTCGCCAGACCTTACATCCATACTGAACGCATACTCGTTCCTTAAATCGGCTGTTTTCCGATTTTGCTACCGGCAATTCAAGCCTAAAAGCCCGGAACGCCAGATTCTGCAGAACAGTATTCTTCAGCGCATGGAAGGGAAAGAATATTCGTTCGAGCAGATTCTTTCCGTAATCGCGTCAAAATTCCCGGAATCTGCAGAAAAAGCTTTCACAGAGATGAAAAAACTTCATCCGCGGATTATAATGAATATGGGCCGAGGCTCAGCGGACGTGGAGCTTGGAAACAGGCTTCTGAACCTTACGCACAACAAGCTGTCCATAACAGCGGAGTACATTGGCTTCGTTCCATACGATGACAACGTATCGCTTTCAATAGCAAGAAGGCAGCCTCTTTCCATCATGAAACCGGACTCGCCTCTGTGCCTTGCGATGCCTGACATCGCAGCAAGGATTGAGTCAACAGCAAGCAATCAGGATGTTTTCCTTGAGGATATGCAGGAGAACCTTGAGGAAATCGTAAAGAATTACTATGAGAAACTAGATAAAAAACGGCAGGATGAAACATGAGACAAACAACTACTGAGATTTACAACAATCTGCTCTCAATAAGCAAGGAGAGCGGAGCTGACTTTCTGGAGCTCAGCAAAAATTTTCCGGTAATGCTCCGGGAGCTTGACGCGATTTCGAACCGCAACTCATCTGCAATGATGAGTCTGAGGATGTTCTCGTCCATACAGACACATCTAAAGGAATCAATTGAGGCGCAGCAGGCTCTTCTTACAGAGAACCGTAAATTTCTTGCCGATGTGCGCGAGAAGAACAATAGCCTTTTCACACATTTCTCAGAGAAAATGCATCTTCTTGACACGATACAAGATATTATCTCCGGGATAAGAGACGGCTGCCAAGAGATGGAAGTTATATCTCTTAACGCTATGGTCGTTTCCATAAAATCAGGAAAGGCTGGACAGGCTTTCTCATATATCACGTCTAACCTGAAGCATATGTCGCTGCGCCTTATAAGCCAGTCCGAGCAGCTCATCGAGGACGGCTCAAACGTTCACAATGCGCTCCAAATTCTCAAAGACGAAATCTCAAAAGTCAACAGTCTCAACAAGGATTCATCAGCTGAATCGTACGACTCATCTGCATCGATGATAAGCGCAATTGAAGAAATATCCGCGAAACTGACAAATATGCTGGAGTATTCAAAACAAGTAAAAGCTCCTGTCATAAAGGCCATGGAAGGTATCCAAATGCAGGATATAATCCGCCAGTCACTTGACGATGTACTTATCGCTGTCCAGAAGCTCAAGACTCCAGATGCGAATCTTTCGCCAGAACAAAAGCTCTATATTTACAATGCGAACGACAAGCTATCAACGCTTTGCATACGCTGCCTTACGAAGATAAAGCAAAAACTCGACGGAAGCATAGAAATGTTCGACACGAACAAATCTGAAGCCGCAAAAATCCTTAGTGAGATTGACCAGACAAAAGACACGTTCGTTAATACTGACAATGAATCCATATCAGGTCTTCTGACGCTCAAAATGAACATAGAAAGCGCAATTGATGATTTCAACGGGTTCTCAGAACTTTTCGGGTTGTATCAATCAGTTCAGAGCAAGGTTCTTGAAGCAGTTCAGAATATTCAGGAAGCCGTACAGATAATGTCGCTGTGTTTCAACGCATTCCTTCCGATAATAACGAACTTGCAATATGTCGCCATAGCACAACGCATCGAAGTCGCAAGAAATGATGCTATAAGCAGTATAAAAGAGACTGTAGAATATATGGCTGAACTTATCTCCAACACAAAGGATAATGTAGATACTGCACAAAAGCAGCTGCAGGAGTTCACAGACACAAGCCACGCCCAAATACAAAGCTTTTTGGAGACGACGTCGCACAACAAAACAACTTTTGCCGATGTTACGGAATCGAAGCGCACGTTCTCAGAGACACTCAACAGGCTTTACAACGAACTGAAGGAAGCGATACGAAACTTCCGCATCTACTCACCAGACTTCTACTCTAACTACGACAAAATCGAGCAAAAAATAACCTCGTTGAAAACACTCTCAGGAAAACTGGCCACAGAAATCGAGAACATTCAGGATTATGCGAACGATAACCGCGTGCAAAAAGACAAACACATGAGAATGTACAAACTTACTGACAACGGGGTGCATAATGCCGACATAGAGGATTTCCTGCAGCATTTTACAATAACCGACGACAAGCTTGAAGCAGGAAATATTGCAGGAATCTCGGTCACCGGAGGAGCTGAATCAGGGGAAATAACATTCTTCTAGAATAACACTAGGCTATGAACAGGCATTTTGACCCTCATTTTCAGAAAGATATAGTGACGATTCATCCCGGAGAGTATTATTCCACTTTCGAGGATATATACATTGCCACTGTACTAGGATCATGCATAAGCATAGCTCTTTTTGACATATCAATTCACTTGGGCGGACTTAACCATTTTATGCTTCCAAAATCAGGACGCGAGGATGTTTCTATGGAAGAAGAGGGTCGGTTCGGCAATTTTGCGGTAGAGCTTCTTATAAATGATCTTTTGAAAAAAGGGGCGAAGCACGAGAATCTCCGGGCAAAAGTGTTCGGCGGAGGAAACGTACTAGAGACAAGCTCGTCAAAGATGAGCATGACGGGTATAAACAATATTAATTTCGCTCTCTCGTATTTGGAGACTGAGCGAATACCTATTGTCGTTAATGATACTGGCGGAATTTTTCCGCGTAAAATATATTTTCATCCGCAGACTTCAAAAGTATACTTGAAACGTATACAGAAGAGCGGATTTTCAGTTGACCAGATAAAACAGAGGGAGGAACAGTATCAGGCTCACCTGCAGCAAGCAAAAGCGTCTGCAGGCGATATCACATGGTTTTAGGAAAACAAGGTTCCGGCAAACAGCCATGACTCTATGGCTAGGAGTTGAGTCTCTTCTCCACTTCACCAAGAATCTTGTTCAAATCAAGGACAAGGACGAGGTTATCTCCGTCTTTGCCGAGCATCTTTACGAACTGAGTGTTCGTACCGGTCGCGGACGGTTCTTTTTCCAGGGGACCGACCCCGTTCACAGAATCAGCTATGAAGCCGAGCGTCATGTTGGAGCCGTCATCTTGCTGAATCTCTGCAACTATTATGGAAGTATCCTTTTTGACTGGCTTTATGTCTATTCCAAAAAGGACGCGGAAATCGATGACGGTAACGACTGTTCCTCGGATGTTAATTACGCCCTTCATGTATTCCTCAGTGCGAGGAACAGGCGTAATCTTCTCGTAGGGAAGAACTTCTTTTACGGCAGTTACTTCAACAGCGTAAGTAACATCACCGAGTAAAAACGTAAAATACGCTGTACTTGAAAGATTTTCGTTCATGAATGTCTCCTTAGGAAATACTAAGACATAAAAAACGATAAATCAAGAAGTTTTAAAGGAGAAAACTAAATGGCAACAATCGAGCTAAAAGGAAACCTTTCGGTGAGTAATGCGGAAAAACTTCACAAGACACTGATTCAGACTCTGCAGCAGAATAATACCATAACGCTTGACGTATCCGGTCTGGAAGACATTGACGTATCAATTCTGCAGCTCATAAGCAGCCTTTACTCCTCTATGGGACAAAAAGGGAAGCCATCTTTCTCCGGTTCTTTTTCATCACTAGTAAAAAAACGCCTTTATATATGCGGAATAATTCCAGATCCGAACATGGACGACAAATCGATTGTCAGTGCGATTGACGACAAAATGGGAGAAGCCTCATGAGTGAAAGCCTTGATAAAATTGCAGATGTATTTCTGAGCGAAGCTAACGATCTTCTTGACAAGCTTGAAGAATATCTTCTGGAGCTGGAACAGAACCCGGATGACATGGACACTATATCCGCTGTGTTCAGAAGCATGCACACGATAAAAGGCTCTGCCGGTATGTTCGGCTTTGATGCCATATCTCACTTCACACATGAGGCGGAGACTACTTTCGATGAAGTAAGGAACGGCAGGGTCTCTGTCTCATCGGAACTGATAACACTTACGCTTCAAGCGCGCGACCATATACGGGAAATGCTCGACAACGGAGATGATCCTTCCATAGCAGCAGAATCTGAACGGCTTATAAGAGAATTCCAGGTTTATCTTCTAAAGCACGACAAGACAGGCGGAGAAAAGGATAAAGAGAAAACTGTAGCCGCAGAAGAAAAAACAGCAGTTGCACGGAAAGAGGCAGAAGAAGAAAAAGCAAAGCCTGCTCCAGAAAAAGAATTGCCTAAACCAGTCTCTAAAAAAGAAGATGAGTCGGACGCACCTGAGATAACATGGCGCATAAGGCTGGAATTCTCACCCGATGTTTTCATAAACGGAACTCGTCCACATGCGCTTATAGCGGAGCTTGCCGACATGGGTACAATTTCTATAAGCCCGCACTTCAACGGTGTCCCACGTCTTAAAGATATAGACCCGGTGAAATGCTATGTTTCATGGGATGTCATCCTTACTACGACAAAGACTGAGGAAGACATAAAGGATGTGTTCATATTCCTTGACGATACAAGCAAAATCTTGATACAGAAAATCACCGATTCGGATCAGAATACAACAGGAACGCCAAAACGGCTCGGCGAGATTCTTCTTGATAAAAAGCTCGTGACACAGGAAGCACTGAACGACGTTCTTGGCGGACAAAAGCCGATCGGTACTCTGCTGACAGAGAAAAACATCGTAAGCAAGGAAGACGTCCAGGCTGCTCTTGCAGAACAAAAACACCTCAAGGAACAGAGCGAGAAAAAGAATCAGGAGCTGAACGCACAGACTATAAAAGTCAACTCAGGTAAACTTGACAAACTCATTGACCTTGTGGGTGAGCTTGTTACATTCAACGCTCGTCTCAACCAGGTAGCCTCTACATTTGCATCTCAGCAGCTTTCCACTCTAGGAGAACAAGGAGAGCGTCTGATTCTGGAGCTTCGCGATACCACTATGGATATGAGGATGCTCCCCATTGGCACAATTTTCTCGCGGTTCAGAAGACTCGTGCGTGACCTCGCTTCCGAAACTCATAAAGATATTGAGCTTATAACAGAAGGCGCTGAGACGGAACTTGATAAAACAGTCATAGAAAAACTGAATGATCCTCTCGTTCATCTTATACGAAACTCGTGCGACCACGGAATAGAACTTCCAGAGACAAGGACGCTGAACGGGAAGCCTTCTATGGGCAAAGTCCGGCTTAGGGCGCAGCATGCAGGCGCGTTTGTACTTATCACAATCACTGATGACGGTGCTGGTCTCAATAGGGAAAAAATCAAAGCGAAAGCCGTTGAGCGCGGCATTATAAGCGCTACTGACGAATTATCTGACAGTGAGATAGATAATCTTATTTTCATGCCAGGATTCTCCACCGCAGATAAAGTCACGTCCATATCAGGCAGAGGCGTCGGCATGGATGTTGTCAAAAAAGACATAACATCACTAGGCGGAAGCGTATCGATTCAGTCAACGCCTGGCTCAGGAACGACTTTCACACTTAAGATACCTCTTACCTTGGCCATAATCGAGGGCATACTGATACAACTGGGCGACAACTTCTATATTCTGCCGCTCTCGAACGTCGTGGAATGCCTTGAATTTGACCAGCCTATCAAGAGAAACACATTCTGCTCATCGATGAAGATCCGTGACGAAATGATGCCTTACATTGACTTGCGCTCTTTCTTTGGTATAGAAGGTGAAAGACCCGAAATTCAGCAAATGGTCATCGTAACAGATCAGGATTCCAGAATCGGAATAATAATCGACAGGGTTATAGGAAACTATCAGACTGTAATAAAACCGCTTGGAAGACTTTATCAGAATGTCTCAGGACTCTCAGGAGCGACGATTCTTGGCGATGGCTCAGTTGCGCTTATTCTTGACGTGTACAAGCTTTCCGACATCGTAAGGAAGCTAGACTCAAATGCCTGACAAGAGGAATGCAGACAGGAACATGCAATGACGGATTTCATCAGCAGATCGATTGAGCTTACTGACAAGGATTTCAAAACAATTTCCTCCTATATAGAAACTACGGTAGGAATACGTATGCCAGAAGCGAAACGAGTCATGATGCAGTCACGGCTTGTGGGAAGGCTGAAAGCTCTAGGCTTAACATCTTTCAGCGACTATATCGACTATGCCTTCAACAAGGATATATCCGGCAACGAAAAAATTCTGCTTACAGACGCGCTGACGACAAACAAAACGGAGTTTTTCCGAGAAAACGATCATTTTCAGTTCCTTGCGAATGCGGTTTTGCCTGAATTTGCAGAACGCGGCGTAAAAATACCAAATATCTGGTCAGCAGGCTGCTCAAGCGGTGAAGAAGTGTACACAATCTCCATAGTTCTTAGAGAATTCATGCGCAGATACAGAGGAGCTTTCAACAGCTACCACATTTTCGCGACAGATATCTCGACAAAAGTACTGGATAAAGCCGTAAATGCTGTTTATGACGAAGCCTCCACAGAAGATATACCTTTTGAGCAGAAAAAACGCTATTTTCTGAAAAGTACCGACAGGACGAATCCGAAAGTACGAATCAAGCAGGAACTCAGATCGTGCGTCTCTTTCAGGCGGCTTAATTTCATGGATTCGTCATACAACGTCAAAGAAACGTTCAACGCAATTTTTTGCCGGAATGTTCTTATATACTTTGACAAACCGACACAAGAAGCTATTATTTCTAAACTGATACGTAATTTAGAGATAGGTGGCTTTCTTTTTCTAGGGCATTCAGAGACAATCCTTTCTATGACGCTGCCTCTTCAGACAGTCGCCCCTACTGTTTACAGAAAAACGGAGAGTATTCAGAAATTATGATAAAAGTTCTTGTTATTGATGATTCAGCGGTTGTCCGAGAGTCCTTATCAAAAGTTCTTGCTTCCGACCCGGAAATAGAAGTCATCGGCACAGCGGGCGACCCGCTTATTGCACTGAAGAAGATGGAAACCATCAAGCCAGACGTAATAACGCTCGACATAGAGATGCCGCGCATGGACGGACTTACGTTTTTACATCAGCTGATGGAGACGAATCCTGTTCCGGTCGTAATATGCTCCAGCATGGCGGAAGATGGCTCTTACAACGCAATGAAAGCTCTGGAATATGGAGCTGTAAACATAATACAGAAACCGAAACTAAGCACGAAACAGTTCATTGAGGAATCGCGCATACAGATTTGCGACGCGGTAAAAGCGGCTTCACTTTCTGCCGCTCGCATAAAGGCAAGATTCGGGCGCCATGCGTCTATTACGCCTGTGATGACAGCTTCTCCGTCCGTAACATCAGGACTAAAAGGAGAAATAAAACGGCCCGCCCCAACAATGCCGAAATGTGATAATATAGAGACAACCGAAAAAATCGTAGTAGTTGGCGCAAGCACCGGAGGCACGGAAGCACTGAAAGCTTTTTTAGAAATGCTTCCTATAAATGCTCCTGGTATCGTAATTGTTCAGCACATGCCGGAACACTTTACGCAATCATTTGCCCAGCGGCTCGATTCTCTGTGTAAAGTTCACGTCACAGAGGCAAAAGACAACGATTCGGTTCTACGAGGAACGGTACTTATTGCTCCAGGAAACAAACACACTCTTCTCAAAAGGAGCGGAGCGCGTTATTATGTAGAGGTAAAGGATGGTCCGCTCGTGTCGCGGCACAGACCATCCGTAGACGTGCTTTTCAGATCGGCAGCGCGACATGCTGGAAAAAACGCGGTAGGCGTTATAATGACAGGTATGGGCGACGACGGTGCGAAAGGCATGCTTGAAATGCACGAAGCGGGTGCTTACAATATCGCGCAGGACGAAAAAACTTGCGTGGTGTTTGGAATGCCCGCAGAAGCAATAAGAGCAGGAGCTGTTGACTGTATTCTTCCGCTCGGTAGTATAGCGGATGAAGTAATACGTCGTACAGTATAAACATGACAATTTCACTTCGCAAAACTGCGATGGGTTATAAGGAGGATAATATGGCAAAAATAATGATTGTGGATGACTCGGTTTCTATAAGAAAGAGTGTTTCTTTTGTTCTCTCGCAAGAAGGATACGAAGTAATAGAAGCTGATGACGGTATCGACGGTTTGAAAAAAGCCGAAGCGAACGAGTTCCAGCTGATTATTACCGATATAAACATGCCTAACATGAACGGAATCGATTTCATCAAGAACGTAAGAAATCTTCCGGCTTATAGGTTCACTCCGATTATCGCACTGACTACAGAAAGCCAAGACGGAAAGATGCAGGAAGGAAAAGCGGCAGGCGCAACAGGCTGGATCGTAAAGCCTTTCACATCCGAGAAGCTTTCGGCAATCGTAAAGAAGATACTGGGATAAAGACGATTTCCGGTGTTCAGACAGAAAGATCCGAACACCGGACTCTTCGCCATGTGCATAAACTCAATTTCTATATCAATTCCCATAGGGGCGTTATTGCATCTTCTGCAACGCAATCCTTATTAACAAATTCGGCTTCACTCACTCATCTATAAAATGGCGGAATTCTATGAACAACAGCAGAGAAAAGACAATAATAAGAACAAGCGTAATAAGTATTTTCGCGAACATAGTTTTGGCAGGATTCAAAGCTTTTGTAGGCTTGCTTTCAAATTCTATCGCCATTATCTCTGATGCGGTAAACAACACGAGCGACGCATTATCCAGCATCATTACGATCGCAGGCACAAAGCTTGCCGGAAAAGCACCGGACAAAAAACATCCCTACGGCTACGGACGAATCGAATATATAACTTCGTCCATTATTTCATGCATCGTTTTATACGCTGGTATCACATCTTTAGTTGAATCTATAAAAAAGATAATTCATCCCGAAGCAGCAGATTACAGCATAATCACTTTGATAATCTTGATTTCCGGCATAATCGTCAAATTCATCCTTGGAATATTCGTCAAGAAAAAGGGAAAAGACGTAAATTCCGACTCTCTGGTTGCAAGCGGCTCAGACGCATTCAACGACGCGATTCTTTCAATTTCAGTCCTGATATCTGCCGTCATATATATGTTGTTCAAAATCAGCCTTGAAGCTTATGTCGGCGCTGTTTTATCTGTATTTATCATAAAATCTGGGCTGGAGCTTGTTAAAGAATCCGTTGACAACATTCTTGGCGCAAGAATCGAAAGCGATTTAGCAAACAACATTAAAATGGAAATAATAAAGGAGCCTGATGTACAAGGCGCGTTCGACCTGATACTGAACAATTACGGGCCTGATAAATACCTTGGCTCTGTCCACATCGAAGTTTCCGATACTTTGACAGTCGCGGAAGTCGATAAAATTTCACGGAAAATTACGAAAACCATAATGGAAAAATACGGAGTAATTCTTCACACAATAGGAGTTTATTCCGTAAATACACAAGACGAGAAAACAGCGAAAATCCAAAAAGAGATTCACGCCATTGTTTTCAGCCACAACGGCATTTTGCAAATGCACGGTTTCTATTTGGACGAAGCAGAGAAGATAATCAGCTTTGATATCATAATTGATTTCAGCATAAAGAATAGAGAAGAATTATACAAAACGATATATGACGAGATTCAGCAGAATTTTGCCGACTACAAGATAAATATCACGCTCGACGTTGATATAAGCGATTAAAGGTGCTTTTGCGATAAAACTGCGAACTTTGATGTCAATAGATTTTGGCGCACTCCCCCATCAGAACTTATCAGGCAGGCTTTCTCACCTTTACGAGCAGAAAATCTGGTTTGTGGAACAAATCTTCCTGATCGGGGTGCTCTTTAAGAAGCTCGGCTGTCGGGAGCGGCTCAATCAGTTTTTCAACCGAAAAACCGCCATTGATAAGCGTGTTTATTACCGTTGAGAATGTTCTGTGATACTTTTTCACGTTATCCACAAACCAGACAGACTCGCGCTCTCCTTCAATGCCGTAGTTCTTAAGATTCAGATACAGCTTGTTTCCGTCTTTGTCGCGTGTCCATCGGTCGCCCCCGGAATGACATGTATTAAGCGGATGCTCCTGCGAGAAAATGAAAAATCCACCGTCCTTCAAAAGATTGTAGACATTCTTCACGACACCGGAGAAATCTTCTACATAATGAAGCGCGAGCGAGCTTATAACCACGTCGAACTTTTCTTCGATAGTTCCAATATCTTCCATCGGGATATTAAGATACGTAATTTTCGGGTCAGCGTTTTCCATTTTGGCGACCTCAAGCATTTTCTCGGAGATATCGATGCCAATGACTTTCGAAGCACCTTTATCGACAAAGCGTTTGCAATGCTCGCCGAAGCCACAGCCTAAATCGAGCACTGATTTTCCGGTTAAATCGGGTATCAATGAAAACAATGCAGGAATTTCAAAAAGAATGTTCGCGTTGTTTTTCCGTTCCCGAAGCTTTTTGTAGCCGTCAAAAAATGTTTCGTTGTCGTAAATGTTTTGTTTAGCCATATCGTCCCCTTTTTTTACTCAAACATCTTTGTGTCATTGCGTCGCTGTCACAAAAAAAATGCAGTTGATAATAATTCAGTGGAGAGATTTTTTCAAGCCGTGACGGACAAGCAAGCTTGGTTCCGGCACAAACAATCGTTATAAGGACTGCTCACTGAGGCACTTATTGAATCAGTCTCGTCTGCCCCACTCCAGCCTCATCTTCAAAAAATCTTTCATATCTTTATAAAAATCCATGGGCGGTGGGGTGATGTCGATTTTCTTCAACGCTTCCTGTACGAGCGGATTTTTGTAGCAGCACACTGCATTTGAAGAAGCGTAAAAGAGCACGTCCAGCTGGATTTTGTAAGCTGATTCCTGCGAGATTTTTATCATTGAGGAAAGCCGGTCGCTGATTGCATTTGCCAGGTCATAATATTTCTTTTTGAAAACTGCGAGGCGTTCTACCGTTACATTTGTTTCAATCACAGGATTCAAATAAGACACATAGCGCATATAATCCTGATTAGCATTGAGGATTCCAGCCCAGACCTCGGCAATTACTTCTATAGAAAAATTGCAGCCTTCCGGGAGGGCTGAAAGCAACGAGCCGTAGTAGGCATTCATTTTATCAGCAGCGATTTCTAAGATTATTTCTTCTTTTGTCGTAACGTACTTGTAAAGATTCGCGCGCGACCAGCCAAGCTTTTCTGCAATCGTTGTGAGCGTGATTTCTGCATAAGGCGCGTTTTCAAAAAGCTCTGCAGTTGCTTCCTTAACCTGAGTCATTCGTTCTGCTTTGTGTTCGTCGCTTCTTGCACGGATGTATTCGGCCATGAAGTTATTCTAGCACAGACGGCAAAAAAACACAATAAGCGACATAATGTTATTTATTTTTATAATAAGTATTGACAAGTAACCAATTATCTCTTATGATTAGTTTAGTGACGAAGTGTTACTAAAGTTTAAATAGGAGATAAGCTTATGAAAAAGATAATTCTTACACTTTTACTTGGAGGCTTGATGATGACAGGAGCATTTGCTAAGACGGCGGTTGTATATTTCAGCGCGACAGGCACAACGGAAAAAATGGCAAAATCGCTGGCTACAGAAATGAAAATAGACATTTTTGAGATTCAGCCGGTGCACAAATATACTTCAGCTGATTTGAACTGGAACGACAAAAAATCACTTACTTCTATTGAATGCAATGACCCGAAATGCCGCCCTGCAATCGCAAACAAAATCGATATTTCAGGCTACGACACAGTAATCCTCTGTTATCCGATTTGGTGGGCTTATGCTCCAAAAATTATGTACACCTTTGTTGAAAGCCAAAAGTGGGATGGCAAAAAAATCGTTACCCTCTGCACAAGCGGTGGAAGCGGACTTGGACGCAGCGGTTCAGACCTCGCGAAGTTTGCAAAAGGCTCGGACTTCAAAGGTGGAAAAGACTTTACACGCAGTAGCGGTGCCGACATCAAAAAATATGTTGAAGGGCTTTTGAAGTAATGAACACAAAACGACTCCGCTTGCCATTAGATATAGTGATGACTCTCGTTTCGGTTGTGATGATGGGCGGAGCGTATCTTTTCCCTGACGACATTGTGCATGAGATTCTTGGGGTGTCGCTCTTTATTTTGTGGGCGGTTCATGTCACGCTGAACCGCCGCTGGTATGGAGTGGTTTTCCGTGGACAGTACAATGCACGCCGGGTAATGCAAACTGTCATCAACTGCGGCATTCTTATTTGTGTAATTTTTCTGATGATAAGCGGAATTATTCTTTCAAATCACATTTTCACTTTTCTGGGAATTGAAATCGGCTTAGGCTTTGCGCGTACTGCTCATTTGCTTGCAAGTCACTGGTATTTTCTTTTTATGTCTCTCCACATCGGGCTGCATGTGGAGATGCTTGCTGGTAAGATAAAAGTTCCGCGAGAAGGCGTTCCTGCAATTATCCTCCGCGTCATCTTTATTCTCATCTCTCTTTACGGCATCTACGCCTTCGTCACCCGCGCCATCTGGCGTTATCTTCTTTTGCAGCAGCAGTTCTTCTTTTTCGACTTTGAACGCGGATACATCCTGTTTGCTTTGGACTACATTTCGGTTATAATTCTTTTTACGACTGCAATTCATTATTTGAATAAGCTGATTCAACAAGAGGCAGCATAAATGTTACGCCGCCTCTTGTTCTACCGGAAAACTAAATCACTGATTTAAAAACATTTCTGTTTCCGTTCTTTTTTACAATGCTCTATATTTCCGCACCTGTAGCACAGTTCATTATCACAAAAACCATCATTTTCAAAAAATGACTTGATATTAGAAACTGTAGTTTCTGCAATATTACTTAATGCTTCTTCCGTCAGAAATGCCTGATGCGATGTGACGATTACATTCGGCATGGAAATCAGCCTTGAAAGTAACTCATCGTTCAGAATATGACCTGACCTATCTTCGAAGAAGATGTCCGCTTCTTCTTCATATACATCAAGACATGCTGCGCCGACCTTCCTTGCCTTAATCCCGTCCAAAAGTGCCTCCGCATCAATTAGTGCGCCTCTGGATGTATTCAGGATAACTACACCCTTCTTCATCTTTTCAATGGCGTTCGCATTAATCATGTGTTTGGTATCGTCAGTAAGCGGACAGTGAAGGGAAATAATATCGCTTCTTGTAAAAAGCTCATCCAAGCCAACATAGTCTATCCCACTATTATTGGAAGGAAACACATCATAAGCTATCACATTCATTCCGAAGCCGCGACAGATATCTATAAATATCCGTCCGATTTTTCCGGTACCGATTACTCCAACAGTCTTACCGTGCAGATCAAATCCCGTAAGTCCGCTGAGTGAAAAATTGAAATCTCTCGTTCTGTTGTATGCCTTATGGATACGACGAATTGAAGTAAGCAACAGAGCTGCTGCATGTTCCGCAACCGCATATGGTGAATACGCAGGAACATGTACTACATGAAGCTTTCCGAAAGCGTGCTTAACATCCACATTGTTGTAACCTGCACAACGGAGTGCAATCATTTTTACGCCACCTTCATACAGTTTGTCTATCACTTCATTGTTTACTGTATCATTTACAAATACGCAAACCACATCAAATCCTTTAGCAAGTTCCGCTGTATCTTCCGTCAGTTTGGTATCCAGAAATTTGAATTCCATCTCTCCGTGCTTTTCATACTGTATGAAAGAATTTCTGTCATATTCCTTTGTATCGAAAAAAGCTACTCTGATCATCTGCCAGCCTCCGTTTCTTTTATAACCAAAAGTGTATCAATTCATCATATATTTATGCAAACATCTTTTGTTTCAATTCAACAAAGCCAATGTTTCACCTATATCCCCATCAATACAGATACTCCTATCACGAATCTCACTCGGACAGAATGCTTCGCCGTAATTCAGGCAGGCATATACTGCCTTATCATTTGCCATTGTCATCTGCCAGAACGGATACTTCACGATCACCGGCGTATTAGCACCCACTCCAAGTTCCAAATACAGAACGTGAAGTCCTTCATGTCTTCGCAGAAAATCGGAATATGCTGCTGAAGCCCTGTGCCAGCCTTCATCTTCAACAAAGGTATCATCCGTTCTCAGATTCATTGTCACATCCGAACCATCATCCGAACATTTCGGGATCAAATCTGTTGGAATACTCATGGATAATCTTCCATCCTCCGGTACTTGGAATACACCGTCTACATCCCGGACAAAGCCTTGAGCTTCCATTGCCTTCATGACCCATTCCTCATTGTCATAAGTCTTTCCGTTCCGTCCGTCTATAGTCTGAAACAAGCCATAGTCACCCTGTGTATAGAAAAGCCGCTTTTTGTCAAAGCCAGCCATCTGGAACTGATGGTCCACGTTCGTTGTGATTACGAAATAATCCTTGTCATTTACCAGTTCAAGCAGTTCTTTATAAACTGGCTTCGGAGCATCAATGTATCTGTTGAAATAGATATGCCGCGCCCACCATGCCCAGCGTGTTTCTTCATCCGGAAAAGGAAAAAATCCTCCCGAATAAATGTCCCGGATGCCAAACCGCTCTGCAAAATCATAAAAATATCGGTTAAACCGTTCACCAATGTAGGTAAGGCCGGCAGAAGTCGAAAGACCTGATCCCGCTCCAATCACAACAGCATCTGCTGTATTGACTTCTTCTTTCAGTCTTGCAATCTGTTCAGAGTAATTGTTCCTCATAATATTCTTTGTCTTCATCTTTAAAAACATTGAAGATCACCCTTTCCATAATGCCCGGATGTTCTCCCATCCATTCTGTCACAGTCTGAACCGCAATCTCAGACGCTCTCTTGTTCGGAAAACGAAAAACACCTGTCGAAATACAGCAGAACGCCACACTCTTTAGGTTATTCTCAGCACACATATCTAACGTGTTCCGGTAGCAGTCCGCAAGATCCTTTTCCAGAGCAGATGTCAGCTCGTAGTTCACGACCGGGCCAACGATATGCACCACCTTCTTAGCCGGTAGATTGTAAGCATCCGTCAGCATCGGTACTGCCGTCGGATGTTCATAATCCCTTCCGTATTTCATCCGAAGCTGATTCATCTTTTCATTGCATTCTGCCCTGAGCTGGATTCCGGCATAGGTATGTATACAATTGTCAATGCAGGTATGCATCGTTACAAAGCAGCCCAGCATCTGTGAATTTGCCGCATTCACAATCGCATCCACAGCAAGCCTTGTGATATCTCCCTGCCAGATGGACAATCCATCTCTTATAATGGGAATATCCGATAATTCTACAACACCTTTTTCAACTACTCTTTCTGACAAGTATTCATCCTGTACCTTCAGCACGTCATCAGACATCGTTTTTGGCATACGGATATTCATAAGTGATCTGAGGATTCTCTGTTTTTCTTCGACATCCTCCGGTATCTGCAAATCTTTATATTCATCAGAATCCGCCTTGAATTCCTCAATCAGATAAACCAGACGTTCTTCCTGCGTTGTGTTCTTCTTCATATACGGCTCCTTTTCAAATCAGGCCGATTCATCTACACAGCAGCCTGTCAGCCTTTAACCCTCAGCTTCAATTTTCTTTTGGACATCTGCCGCAACTTCCGCAACAGTGATGGATTTCATTTCTGTTTCCATCTTATCCTGTATCTGGTGCAGCCTTTCATCCAGCGCTGAGTGTATATTCCGTCCTACGGGACACTCTATATTCGGATTCTCATGGAAATGAAACAATCCCTCTTCGCCTACAGGATTGATTGTCTTATAAATGTCATAGAAAGTAATCTCATCCAGTCCTTTTGCCAGTGCGATACCGCTCTTTCCCTGGCTGATGCTGATGATGCCAGCGTCCTTCAGGCTTCCCATTACAGTCCTTACTATGACAGGATTCGCGCCGACACTTCCAGCAAGAAAATTGCTCGTTACCTTCGCGTCATCATTGAAATAATCTATCGCCGTTATGATATGGACCGCTATCGTAAATTTGCTTGTTATCTGCACCGTTCGCTCTCTCTACATGTAATGTTTTTTATTACAAGCCCAATCTATCATTCATCTTTTTTCTTGTCAACTACTTTATTACAACTTTTGTTAAAAAAGAAAACCACTGGCATTTTCTATTATTCCTCATTGCGAAAAACAAGAATCTTGTTTAATTACAAAAAAACAACTACAATTGGCGCATGACTACACATTGTCTGAAGGTTGCGCTCAGGACAACGATTCCTGTTTTTCTGGGCTATATTTCCTGCGGGATTGCTTTTGGGCTCATTACTATTAATGCGGGATATCCGTGGTGGCTTGCTCCTGCTACCGGCATTTTGATTTTTGCTGGTGCGGGACAATTTCTAGCTGTTCCTCTTTTTGCTGCCGGAACTCCCATTCCTGTGATTCTTGTTACAGAGCTGCTTTTGAATATCCGCCACATTGTTTACGGACTTCCTCTGATTAATCAGTTTAAAGAATGCAGACGCTTTAAGCCTTATCTTATTTATGCTCTTACTGATGAAACTTTTTCTCTTTTGACAACGACAGCTGTACCGCCTGATATTCCGGCAGAAGATTATTATTTTGCAGTTTCGATTTTAGATCAGTCATACTGGGTTGGTGGAAGTTTGATTGGCGCTCTTGTTGGTGCCATGATTCCGTTTGATATGACTGGAGTTGATTTTGCACTTACAGCGTTGTTTGCAGTTTTGAGTATTGATCAGATTCAGAAGTTTGTGAAGGAAAGAAAGGATCGTGAGCCAGAGGAGGTTGAACATGCCGGTAACTAAAGCTGTTGTTGCTTCCTTGTTGATTGGTCTCATAGTTTTTGCTGAACGACTTTTTCCGTTTGCGATTTTTTCTAAACGCCAGCCGGGCAAGCTTATTCATATTTTTGAACGTTTTATTCCTCCTGTTGTAATGATTGCCCTTTTGATTTACAGCCTGCGTGATGTCCGCTTTACAACTGTTGCTCAATGGGTGCCGCAGATTTCTGCAATTACTTTTACAATTGCAACTTACCTTTGGAAGAAAAACACCCTTATAAGTATTTTTGGCGGCACAATAATTTATATGATTTTGATTAGGGTGATGTAAACAAAATTCTCTGCTATAATAAAAGAATGAATGAAAATCACGAGTTATCTACAATAAAAATAATTTCCGGAGATATCACTCTGTTTGACGGCGATGCAATTGTAAACGCTGCTAATTCAAGTTTGCTTGGTGGTGGTGGAGTTGATGGTGCAATTCACCGGGCTGCGGGGCCGGACCTTGTAAGGGAATGCATGACTCTTGGAGGCTGCAGAACGGGACAGGCAAAAATCACAAAGGGATATAATCTTAAGGCGCGTCATGTAATTCATACTGTCGGGCCGATTTTCTATGAATACACTCCAGACCAGGCGCGCGAGCTTTTGAAGGACTGTTATAAAAATTCGCTTGAGCTGGCAAGGCAAAATGGGTGCAGGCGTGTGGCGTTTCCGCTTATTAGCGCGGGAGTTTACGGCTACCCAAAGGAAAAAGCTCTGCGTGTTGCGGTAGAAACTATAGAACAAAACGGCAGCGGAATTGAAGTGACAATCGTGCTTTTTGACCGACAGGCCTACGCAATTGCAAAAGAAAAATTTGCGGACATCACCGAATAGATGGAGGGTGGAATTTATGATTCAGATTTTTGGAACAAATAAAAGTTTTGATTGTAAAGCGGCACAAAGATTTTTTAAGGAACGCCGCATTCCTTTTCAGTTCGTGGACCTTAAAGAAAAAGAAATGTCTGCCGGCGAGTTTGACTCTGTAGTAACAGCGCTTGCCAGAACAGAGGGAGGTCGTTCCGGCGCTATAGAAGCTCTGACAGATAAGTCATCAAAAAATTATTCAAGCATTGCCTACCTTGACGACAACGACAAAGAGCAGAAGTTTTTTGAAAATCAGTTGACGCTGCTAAAACTCCCAGTCTGCCGCAATGGAAAAACAGAAGCCACCGTAGGCATGCAGCAGACAATCTGGGAAGGCTGGAAATAAGGAGAGCCTCGCTGTGGTTTTGAAGTAGCGCACCCCGAAGAAAGAAAGGGTGGGTGTGGGATGATTTAGAAACTACAAAACTAGTGTCGGATTTTTCTGTAAATCAGCTGCAATTATCTGGTAAACAGATACATCATCTGCTTGGGAAATTGACATTGTTCTTGTTCCTGCATCCTTTGATGAACCACCGCAATGAAAAACCTTTTGTGTTTTTGTACCGCAATCAATAAAAATGTATCGATCGTGATAAATACCTTTTGTCATTTTCAGATCTATTTGAATGTTTGGATATTCCTTCTTAAAGTCAGAAAATTCTGTTTTGTGTAAACCTTTACCAACGTTGTCACTGAAAATTGTAACCTGAACATTTGGTTTTACAGATTTAAGTAATACAAGAGTTTTTAGATTGATATAATTATCAACAATATAAATAGTTTTCTTTGCAGAAGAATAGATTGAGGAATATGCAATGTCAGCTTCAACTGTCTCTCCATTAAAAAACAGATAATCTCGTTTGATATTCGGATCAGTAAAATCTTTAATGATCTTTGATAAATCATTTTTTGTAACAATCTTGTTTTTGATTTCATCAATATCCTTTTTTGTTTGAGCGATTTGTTTTGTGTTTTCAGTAGTCTGCAATGAAAGTTTTATAAGTTCTGGGCTTGAAAGAATATTTTGTCGTTGCAAAATAAAATCCTTCATTTGTTTAAAAATACGGATAAGAGCTTTACTTTGTCTTACTGCTAAATCTCCACGAAGAACTGTCATCAACATGTAAATGCCTTGTTCAGTAAAGGCATAAGGGAGTTTTCGGGTACCGCCCCAACTTGATGTGGAAATTTTGCACATCAAGTTTACTTCATCAAATTCTTCTTGCGTTAATTGGAATCGAAAATCTTCATCAAAACGTTCAATGTTATTTTTTACTTGTTTGTTAAAATCGCGTGTCTCATACCCATAAATTTCTGCCAGATCATAATCCAGCATAACCTGAACACCACGAATTACATAGATTTTCTTTTCGATTTGTAATGTTGAAATTTCATTTTCCATACCATATACCTCATGAGTCTTTTGATTTTCAGCGCCAGTCCAACACCAGGCCTGAATTATGGTAAAGAAAAATAAGAGAGTTGAAAAAATAGTACGGAATATTTATTCGTTTCTCTCGATTTTATTTTGCGCCTACAGTTATATCACCTTCAAAAGTGCGGATATCTATTACTGTTCCGCCACCATTGTGTTTATAGGTAATTCCATCGCGGGCCCAGGTGTTTACAGTTCCTGTAAAGTTGTTTATGAATTTTGAATGATATGAATCAGCTTTGATTGTGAAGCTGGAAGCCGCTGGAATTGTAACATTCAGTTTTCCATTTTTCGTAGAAAGCTTTGAATCTTTTGCAGGGACTCTGATTAGAGAAAGATTTACATCTCCTGCGGTAATCCAAATATTAAATGAGTTGCAGTCAAGATTAGAAATGTTTATGTCTGTTTGATCCGGGTCCGGGATTTCAAAATAATCTGCGGTGATATTGGCAAGAGAGTTTTCAGGTCCCGGTTTAATGCTAACGTTTTTTGCGTTCAGTTTTTTTACATCAAGTTTTTTATATTGAGCATTGATAACAATTTTTTCTGCCAGATAATTTTCAGGAAGCATCAGGGAAATGTTGCAGAAAGAATCTTGTTCCCCTAGTAATATGTCGGTGCCGGAATCTGTTGCACGAATCTGGAGCGTTTTATTTATTGAAGTAATATTCGGAAAGACTCCTTCCTTGTTTGATTCAGAAACTACAACAATCTGGTTTCCATCCCAGGTTGAGACTGTAAGATTTTCAAACATCAGGTCTACTTCAATATTTATGACTTTAGCCAGATCAAACTTTTTCGTTTCCGAAAATCCACCGGCAAACAAAGTAAAAAGACAGCTAAACAATACAAAAAACATTGATACACTTTTTTTCATTTTTTCCCTCTTATGGATTTAAATATACTGGGTTTTTATGGATAAAACAACTCGCAAATCATCTAAAAAGCATGTTATATTATAGAGTATAAAACAAATAAAAGGAGGTAAAACGATGAGTGAACAGCAGGTAGAATATTCAGTTTTCTGCATAGAAAATGTTGCAAAGCAGCTTGGTAAATCTGGCGCAGAATTATTCCAGATTCTCAATTCTTCCGGCTTATTGCATTCATACATCATACCTTCTTATGAAGCTTTGCATACACAGAGCAAACAATACATTGTTGATGAAATTATTTCAGTCTTAAAAGAAAGGAATCTTGTTGCATGAAAAATGATGAGAAAAGGCATCAGCGATTTTCATTGTTTGAGTGATGCATATCTGGTTGATGAGATTTTGCTGGAACAGGAATAAGGTTGACAACCCTCCAAAAATTGACCGTCGCCAAATCTGTCTTTCTAACTTATTTTCACTCATTTTTGGGATTTTACAACGCAATAAAATCGTTTATACCAATAATTGCTTCCTGATAGGCTTTTTCAATTTTTTATTAAATTACTTAGATGCTTTATATTTGATTTACGTGCAGAAATGTGGTTTTTATAGTTTTACACGTAATTTTGGAAGAAAAAGTTGACGGGCAGATGATTGTTTACGTGCCGATTTGAGGTTTTAGTAAAAATGCACGTAAATTTTTGGCAATTTGCACGTAAATGGTTTGCGATAGCGCTGTGCAGGGCACGAAGTGGCCCCTGGACTGAGGAGCGAATGAAATGAGCGACGAGGGAAGCGGCTGGAGCGACAGCGGAACCTAGGGAGCGACGGCTGAAAGCCGGCAAAATGCTCCGGTGGAGCATTTTGAGCGAGTCTCCGAGCAGCTGTGCTGCGAAGGGGAACATAGTTATTAAAAGAAATTATTCTTGCGGTAGGCTATGGAGCACCTGCGTAGCAGTCCACCGCAGGGGACGGCGCGATAGCGACGGCACTGAACTGAACCCAAAAAGCTAGACACTTTTTGGAGGATGTTATGCAAAGAGTATTCAGTTTTGAAACACGATTGGAAGCTGTAAGACTGCATGAAGAAGAAAATCTGTCGCCAAGAGCAATCGCAAAGAAAATTGGAACTT
>JAIKVO010000290.1 GCA_024685655.1 Treponemataceae bacterium | reverse complement strand
AAACTACAATGTTGCTTGGACTTTTTTCAGTTCCTCGGTTGTCTCCGTGAAAAGCTTGTTCACTTCATCCTTGCCCGCCGGGATATCGCCCTGCGTCTTGCCTTTTAGTATATCGTCCAGACGTTGGCATGCGTCGAACAGTCGTTCAGCTCCGAGCGTTCCGGAAATACCTTTTAGCAGATGAACGAGTTTCTCTGCTTCTTGAATTTTATTTTCAGCGATGAGCTTCTCCAAATCCTCTGGTTTGAATTGAGGATCTTCGAAGAACATGGTCAAAAGATCATTATATAGTTCTTTGTCGTTATCGACACGAGCCATAGCCTCTTCAAGATTGACAAGTTTTAAGTTATCCATGTGAACCTCCCACGGTAATTTCTACTTCAAATCATTTGTAATTAATTGTAGCGCATATCTTGAATTTTTACCATAATTATCGATAATTATTGTATGTCAAAGAAAACTGTTGCTACAAATTCTGCCACGCTGCCAGAGAATGCAGTGCAGGCAGGAATCTCAAAGAAACTTGTAATTGCAAATACAGCTACAGCCTGTTTTTGCGTGCTGTTCTCATTTTTCCAGATAAATTTTACGGATGATATTTCGGTTCTTTCCTTTCCACTTTCGATTCTTTTTTCGCTTTTGTTTGCGCTTGTGTGTGCTAAAGTTTTGATGAAAGGCGGTCAGGTAAAGTACGTCGGCGTTCTGCGTAAATTTAATGAGTACGTGCCGTTCGTGATGTTGATGGCATTCGTTTTCCGCAGGGCTGGTGAATCTGGAACATCGTGGGGATACGATCTTGTAACTGTTATTTTGTGGGTATTGCTGACAGTTTCTTCTGTTTTTGCGTGCTGGTGCCTTTCGGAGAAACGTGTTTGCAAACAGAACCCTGTTTTTCAGTCGCAGCGAGAGGCTAATCCGCTTAAGAAACACCGGGGTTTGGTACGTGTTGTTGTTGAAATTGTAAGTTGGGTAGATGCTTTTGTTCAGGCAGCTTTTGTCGTTGCTCTGCTTCATATTTTTGTCTTCCAGCTTTATGAAATTCCGTCTGAGTCGATGGTTCCTGAATTCCTGATAAAAGACAGGGTTTTTGTTTTTAAGACTATATCAGGACCTAAATTCCCGCTTTCTGATATAGGGCTTCCGAGTTTACGTACATATAAAAGAGGCGATATCGTTGTTTTCAGAAATCCGCATTACGAAAACAGTCAGAAGAGCGAGGTGAAGAGTTTCGTGTCATCTCTTGTGTATATGCTTACATTGACTCAAGTTAATCTGAACGTTGATGAGGACGGATCGCAAAAAGCTGATCCGCTTGTTAAGCGCGTTACCGGTGTACCGGGCGAGCAGCTCATGTTGCAGGACGGTGTTTTATATAGCCGGACCGCAGCTGATCCTGTTTTCAGACCCGTGAAAGAAGATGCGACTTGGGCGGAATGGAATGTTTCTGCTTTGTCTCCGGATTTGCTTAAAAGTGTAGAGACTATTCCTATTACGGGTGAAATGTACGATGCGCTGCTCGCCGTAGAGTCTGCACGCCGTGACCTGAGTTACACGGATATTGCCGCAGAAAGCCGCCGCATTGCTGCTAGGTTCTTGGAAATCAGGAATCTTGTAAACCCGACTCTTGCTGGCGAAGCTGCGTCTGATGTAGTGTCTAAATCTGATATGTACGTGACGACTTTGTTCAACAAAGTTGATGCCACTTATATAAAACTGCTGACAGTCGAGGGCGGAGCGGAATGGTTCACTGAATTCCTTACGTCATGGATTCCTGAGTATGAAAAATCGGTCGCGGCAGGAAATGCTGAAATGGGCGGAAATCTTTATGATGAGTCGATGTTCCGGTTTAATATCATGATAAAAAACTGTTTCGGAAAACTTATACTGCGTAATGCGGAAATGAGTTTGGAAGGACTTGGAGCTGCTGCCCGAAGTACAGACACAGAAAGAATAAAGCTTTTGCAGGAAGCAAACAGATATGCTCTGTATGCGCTTTTGAATGAAAGCCGTAATATGCCGGTGTTCCCTGCGAACGACGCGGACGGAAATCCTCAGTTTATTCCTGACGGCAATTATTTTATGATGGGTGACAACCGCTTTAACTCGCTCGACATGCGTCATTCCTATGAGCAGAAAACTATTCCTATTACGGATTTCGACCCTGAATCGGTTACGTACAAGTCAAATGTAGATCCGCAGTATGTAAGCCAGAGCCGTATTCTTGGTTCACCGAGCCTTCGTTTTATGCCGTTGAGCCGCTTCGGTATTCCGGGACAGACTGCTGAAGTCCGCAACTAGCGGGTGTGTGTCAGTCGTCGTTCTTGGCGGGGCTCGTTAGCGCGTTTCCGTGAGGTGGCTTTGTGTACAGACTTTTCGTCATAGAGGATGACGCGGGTATTGCATCCGCTATTTGTGACCAAGCCGCAATGTGGGATATGGAAACACGTACCGTCCGCGATTTCCGTAACGTCGCTGCTGAAGTTGCCGATTTTTCGCCGCACATCATTTTGCTTGACATAAAGCTTCCGTGCTTCAATGGTTTTCACTGGTGCACGGAAATCCGCAAATTTTCGCGCGTGCCGATAATCTTTATATCTTCTGAATCAGACAACATGAACATCATAATGGCGATGAACATGGGCGGTGATGATTTTATCGCGAAGCCGTTCGACCAGAACGTGTTGGTTGCTAAAATTCAGGCTTTGTTACGCCGAACATACGATTTTGCGGCTTCAGTTCCTGTTATGGAGCATCGTGGCGTAATTCTTGATATGGGCGAGAATTCCGTTTTGTACAACGGAAAGCGTATAGAGCTTACGAAAAACGAATATCGCATTCTTCTTACGCTGATGCAGAACAAAGGTTGTGTTACAAGCCGCGAAAAGCTAATGGAAGCGTTGTGGCAGACGGACTGTTTTGTTGACGAGAACACGCTTTCCGTCAATGTCGGACGGCTTCGGAAAAAGCTTGAGGCGGAAGGACTTGCTGATTTTATTGCCACGAAATTCGGTGAAGGATATATAGTTAAATAGCGCGATTCGGCAAATTGTGCGGACGGTTTTGATGAAGTTTTTTTTTAAGTATATCAGCCAGTACAAAACTTTTTTTATCGTGTTCTTTGCGGGCGCGGTATTTTTCTCCGTGACTTTTTATTTGTATCACATACCGGTGATGGCGGTGATATATCCTGCTGTTGTATGCGTGTTTTTTTCGCTTCTTGTGTTTGCCGTACGGTTCAATGCAGAAAAAAAGCGGCACAAGTATTTGCAGGATTTGAAAAACTGCGTTCCTGAGCTGCCGGCGACTCTGCCTTCACGGACAATATGCGAAAATGATTTTGCGGAATTGTTGCACATCCTTTCCGCCAATATTGCGGAACTTAATACACAGAAAGACGCGCAGTACGCCGACATGCAGGATTATTACAGTCTGTGGGTGCATCAGGTGAAAACGCCGATTACAGCGATGAAACTCATGCTCCAGAACGGGAATTCCGCTTCTTCCGCACGGCTCCAAGCCGATTTGCCTCGTGACTTGCGGCGTGAATTACACCGTATAGAACAATACGTGGACATGGCTCTTACGTTTATCCGACTTGAGTCTGAGACGACGGACTATGTAATCAAAGAATACGAACTTGACAGCATCATCAAAAACGCCGTGCGGAGCTTTGCCAGCGAGTTTATAAGCAGACATCTGCGGCTTATTTACAATGAGTGCGGCAAGAAAATTGTTACTGACACTAAGTGGTTTTCGTTCGTTCTGGAGCAAGTACTTTCAAATGCGCTCAAATACACGAGCGAAGGCTCTGTTTCCATTTTTGTTGAGAATGATGACACTCTTTGCATCCGCGACACTGGAATCGGCATAAATCCGGAAGATTTGCCGCGCGTCTTTGAGAACAGCTACACAGGCAGAAACGGACGCGGAGAAAGCCATTCGTCTGGAATAGGGCTTTATTTGTGCCGGAGAATTTGCCATAACTTAAATCATTCGATAGAAGTAGAGTCACGCCCGAACGAAGGCACGACAGTACGTATTGGCTTTGGACGCGCGGCAGAAAGACTTGAATAAACGACCTTCTGGAGTAAGCCGCCCGTCCTGAGTAAACCGACCGAGAAACTTCTTTTCTTTACAGATTAAATTTTATGCATTATCGTATTATAGGAGGGAACAATCAGACTGGTTGCTCCTTTTTTTTCGGAGGCACAAATGGTTGAAAAGATACTCAATTCGGAATCAGGAAATGTATACTATTGGATATCAGATACAATAAATGAAAAATCATTAACCTTATTCTTTATGCATGGTTTGACAGCAAGCCATAAGTTATTTGTAAACCAGGTAGATTACTTCGAAAAAGAATATAACGTAATTGTATGGGATGCTCCCGCACACGGAATGTCTAGACCATACAATAATTTTTCTTATGAAAAAGCTGCGAATGCTGCGGTTGATATTCTGAAAGAAAATCATATTGAATCTGCGGTTTTACTTGGTCAGTCTATGGGTGGATACATAGCCCAAGCTGTTATTAAGAGATTCCCTGATAGGGTTAAAGCATTTGTGTCTATAGATAGTACTCCGTTTGGTGAGAAATATTATTCTAAATTTGATAAGTGGATACTCAAGCATTTTGAAGGAATGGCAAAGATGTATCCCGATAAAATGATTAGGAAAGCTATAGCCAAACAGTGTACTATGACAACGCACTCATATGAAAATATGTGTAATATGCTTTCGGTGTATGGTAAAGATGAGCTATGTCACTTAATGGCAATAGGATATGCGGGCTTTATGGAAGACAATTGTGACCTTAAGATTAATTGCCCGACACTTTTGCTTGTTGGCGAACAAGATAAAACAGGAAATGTTCAGAAATATAACAAAGAATGGTCAAAGGATATTAATGTTCCAATATCATGGATTAAAGATGCCGCTCATAACTCAAATGATGATCAGCCAGAGCAAGTAAATAAATGCATTAAGGATTTCTTGCTTACTATTTCAGCTTCTTAGCAAAAATCCCCGGCCTAGCCGGGGATTCTGCGTTACCTATGTTTAAATACAATGTCGTCGAGGTAGATGTCGCCGGTGTTTCTGTTTTCCCAATCATCAAAGTCGAAATGAAGGGTTTTAAAGCGATTCCAGTCAAATTCTACACGAGGATCAAGCCATTTGTTTTCCTTGCTGGACCATGCACCGCTTTCTTTAAAGTTCGAAAGTGGAATTTCAACCGTTACCCATTCGCCGACTCTATAATCAGAAGCTCTGATTGTAAAACCCAAATTCCACGGCAGAAATCCTTCAGATTTTTTGGGGAAAAACAGCCTTTTGTGCAATATTATAAAACTTGTAAATATTGCTTAGAAAATCATTATAAAACTTGTAAATGATGCTTGTAAATTCATTATAAAACTTGTATCATAGATACAGGGGCAGGATATGGAACGTTCAAAAATTAAGGAATTGCAAAACTGGTTGAAATCTCCACGTAGAAAGCCACTTATTGTCTGGGGGGCAAGACAGGTCGGAAAAACTTATCTTGTAAGGGACATTTTTGCCAAGCAGTACTTCAAAGATTACGTTTTCATCGACTTGAAGAAAGACGATCAGGCACGCGCTTTTTTTGCCACAACCTCCGATTCTGACAAATATATCACTTATATCGAAGCGCGGTTTGGAAAAAAACTGACACCAAAAACCCTCTTGATTTTTGATGAAGTACAACAATGCCATCAAGTGCTGTCTTCATTAAAATATTTTTGTCAGGATCACCGTGAAATTCCTGTGATTGCGACAGGTTCGCTTGTTCGCCTTTCAATAAAACAGCAGGAGCAGAAAAACAAAGATGACGATTTCCTTTTCCCTGTTGGTAAAATTGATTCTCTTAATCTTTATCCTGTGACATTTGAAGAATACCTTATGAATGTAAATCCCGTCTTGCTTGAAATGATTACGGATGCGTATTCAAAGAAACAGGCTCTTGAACAAGTTTATCACGAGATGGCGATGGATTTGCTTCATCAATATTTGACGATTGGAGGCCTGCCTGAACCGCTGGATATTTTTATACAAGACAATTCCTATGTTGATGCCACAAAGGTTTTAAAAGAGGTTTATTCAAATTATCTTGGCGACATGGATACTTATAATGTATCAAATGAAACAATTCTAAAAACACGAAATGTATATAAAAACATTTTCTCTCAGCTGAACAAGGAAAACAAGAATTTCAAGATTTCTCTTTTGGAAAAGGGGAAGTCAAACCGTGATTATTTTAGTGCGTATGAATGGCTTGAACTTGCCCGTGTAGTTTACCGTTGCCATAACGTAAAGGCACATATACCGCTTCCGCTACAGGAAGAAAGTTCGGGATTGTTCCGGCTTTATCTTGCAGATGAAGGAATCTTTACGTATCAGAGTCAGGTGAACCAGGCTGATTTTTTTGTAAAAGACAGACGTAATACTTTATCAGGGATTTTTTATGAAAACTATACTGCATGTGAATTTGCTGCAAAAGAAATTCCACTTTTTTATTGGACGGGTAAGCAGACCCATGAAATTGAGTTTGTGGTTTATTCCGGCGGAAAACTTTATCCAATAGATGTAAAAAAGAAAAAGGGCAGCCTTGGTTCACTCCAGGAGTTCAGGGAATTAAACGGAAAATGCACAGCCATAAAAATTTCTGCCAACAACTTTGGGTATAACGCGGAACAGGATATTCTAACAATTCCGCATTATGCCGTCTTTGCGCTGGCAGAAGATTTGGCAAGTGGTACTATTGCTGCAGTTTTTTGAATTTTAATTCAAAAAATAGTTGTTCTCTATGTCATTTACTTGCGCTCTATGTCATTTTGGGGTAAAATGACATAGAGAATTTAATTTTGGGGTAGAGAAAAGAAGGCTGAGATGCATAAATTTGAATATGATGAAAATGCAAAAAAACTTTTGAATCCGCAGATAGTTCAGATGTTGAGTAGTATTTACGAGCACAAAGGCCGGCAGCATCTTTTTGTAGAATCAAAAAAAGATGAACTCAATACATTGGGGGAAATTGCAAAAAATCAGAGTACAAAAGCTTCAAACAGAATAGAAGGAATTTTTACCACCGATAAGCGTCTTGAAGAATTGATGAAAGAAAAAACAGAGCCTCGTAACCGAAATGAACAGGAAATTTCAGGATATAGGGATGTCCTTGCTACAATCCATCAAAGTTACGATTATATATCTCCGACATTAAATATAATTTTACAGCTCCACAGAGATTTATATTCCTATAATAAAAATGGTTTTGGCGGAAAACTAAAATCCAGTGACAATATAATTGCAGAAACAAATGCGAAGGGTATTCAGAAAGTTCGTTTCACGCCTGTTCCTGCTTTTGAAACTGAAGAAGCAATGAGACGGATGACAGAAGCCTTTTTGAAAGCTTGGAATTCAAATGTAACGGATAAGCTTCTTTTGATTCCTATGTTTATTCTGGATTTTTTATGTATTCATCCTTTTGATGATGGCAATGGACGTATGAGCAGACTTTTGACTCTTTTACTTTTTTATAGAGCGGGATTTATTGTTGGAAAGTATATAAGTATTGAAATGCTCATTGAACAGACAAAAGAAACCTATTATGAGGCTTTACAGAATTGTTCCCTTGAGTGGCATGAAAGCAAAAATCTTTATGAACCATTTGTCAAATATTATCTTGGACTAATGATTAAAGCCTCATATGAATTTGAAAGCAGGGTTGAATATCTTTTTTCTCAGAAAATCTCCAAACCTGAACGAGTAAAAAAGCTTATTCAAAGTACAGTCGGAAAAATAACAAAGAAAGAGATTCTTGAAAAATGTCCGGATATAAGCACAAAGACAATAGAACGAGCCCTTGCAGATTTAGTACAACAGGGATTAATTCAAAAGGTTGGTTCAAGTTCTGCAACCGGCTATGTCTGGATTCAATAGTAAGTAGGTCAGGCAGCCGACCGTCTTGAGTAAGCCGCTTTTTTGTGCGAGTTTGGCGCGAATTGCGACAAACTCGTTAGGTCGCGGTAGCGACCGTCGGGGTTTTTAAGGGGGCGTCAGCCCCCTTAGGAGAAAGGGGTGTGGCGAAGACCGTAAGCGGCTTTGCCGCAGTCGGGCTGAGCCCAGGGGAAAAGCTTTCCCCCTTCAAATCTAACAAAAATGTAAGAAATTTCCCGTGAAATGTAAGAACATGAAATAGAGTTTTTTGTGCGCGCCGTTTATATTTTAGATGCTTGCAGAAATGCGATTCTGCGTTATTCAGCGCATACTATTTGTGGCAATGTCATGGAGACTCATAAGGAGAAATAAAATGAACGTATTGGAAGTGAACGGCATTAAGAAGATTTACAGAAGCCGGTTCGGAACGAATCAGGTTGAGGCATTGAAAAATATCACTTTTTCGGTAGAGAAGGGTGAGTACATAGCGATAATGGGCGAGTCTGGCTCCGGTAAAACGACGCTGCTTAATATTCTGGCGGCTCTGGACAAACCAACTGCCGGTACGGTCTTGCTTGAAGGACAGAATCTTACGGGCATTAAGGAGTCGGCGATGGCGACTTTCCGCCGCGACAACCTGGGATTTGTGTTCCAGGAGTTCAATCTGCTCGACACTTTTTCGGTTGAGGACAATATTTTTCTGCCGCTCGTGCTTTCCGGCAAGAAGAACGAAGAAATGGTGAAGCGTCTTGAGCCGATTGCGGTTCGTCTTGGAATCGATTCGCTTTTGAAAAAGTATCCATACGAGATTTCTGGCGGTCAGAAGCAGCGTGTCGCGATTGCGCGCGCGATTATCACTGAGCCGAGGATTATCCTTGCCGATGAGCCGACTGGTGCGCTCGATTCGCGCTCAACTGATGATATCCTTCGCATTTTTGCGGATATCAACAAAGCTGGGCAGACGATTCTGATGGTTACGCACTCGATAAAGGCTGCGAGCAAAGCGGGAAGGGTGCTTTTCATTCGTGATGGTGAGGTTTTCCATCAGATTTACAGGGGCGATGCGACGGACGAGCAGCTTTATCAGAAGATTTCTGACACGCTGACAAGGTTGCAAGCAGGTGAATTGCGTTCAGGCGCAAACGGCGCAACTGGTGCAGATGTGGGCGAGGGGGCTGGTAGTGTTTCGGCTGCTGGCGCGGTTGGCGTTGCTGCGGGTTCAGTCGGCAATGTTTGCGCGACTGGCGCTGATGCGACTGGCGCGAAAGCAGATGGAGATGGCGCGATAGGTACAGGAGCTGAAAGATGAAAAACACTTTCTATTTTCAGCTCGCGTGGACGGGAATCGGGAAGAACAAGAAGCTCTACTTCCCATACCTTATAACGAGCATCGGCATGATAATGATGTTCTATATCGTCTCAAGCCTCGCGCTCTCGCCCGTCATCAGGGGATTGAGCGGCGGCGACACAATACAGATGATGCTCGGACTCGGCAGCTACGTCGTGGCGTTCTTTTCTGTGCTGTTCCTTTTTTACAGCAACTCGTTCCTTATCCGCCGCCGCCGAAAGGAGTTCGGCCTGTACAACATCCTCGGCATGGGAAAAGCGAACATCGGGCGCATACTTTTCGGTGAGACCGTTATCACTGTGTTTGTCACGCTTATTGCGGGGCTTGTTTTCGGCGTGCTTTTTTCAAAACTTGGCGAGCTTGTTCTTGTGAACATGATGCAGGGCGATACTTCTTACTTGTTCACGCTGTCGATGCCTGCCATAAAGCAGACGCTTATCATCTTTCCGGTGATATTCATCGTCATCTTTTTGTGGAATATTATCAGCGTGCACGCCACAAACCCGATCGAGCTTCTTCACAGCGAGAATTCCGGCGAAAAACCGCCCCGCGCCAACTGGTTCCTGGGCGTTGCTGGTGTCGCGATTCTTGGAGTTGCGTACTATATCGCCGTAACAATTGAGCAGCCTATCGCTGCTTTGTTGTGGTTTTTCGTCGCGGTTATTTTGGTTATTGCCGCCACGTATCTGATTTTTATCGCCGGTTCTGTGCTTATGTGCAGAATTCTGCAGAAAAACAAGAAGTACTACTACAAAACTGAGCATTTTATCTCCGTTTCGTCGATGATTTACCGTATGAAGCGTAACGGCGCGGGGCTTGCGTCTATCTGCATACTCGCCACGATGGTGCTTGTTATGATTGCATCAACGGCTTGTCTTTTCTTCGGACTTGACGACAATATCAAGAGTCTTTATCCGTACGATGTGAACATAAAAGCTTACTACGATAGCGCTGCTGATTTTAGCGATGACGAGCTTCTGCGGTTTGACGAGATTGTGCGGAATGAGTTCGCGAAAAAAGGAGCCGCACTGACAGACGTTTCTGTATACCGCTCTTCATCAACCACTGCCTCAGTTAAAGGCGGTGTTATAAACATGGACGTAGATACCTTGGATGCAATGAACCAGTATGCGATCGAGGATGTCTTTTCCTTGGATGTTATGTCGTATGACGATTTTGCCCGGATGCAACGCAGAGAGGACGCTGCTGTCACGAGCTCGCGTGATATGACAGGTAAAAACGGCACAAAATCCACAAATGCGAGTTTGCAGAATGGCGCAAGTTTACCGGTAGCACGCCCAGCAAGCAACGAGATTCTTGTGCTTGGCGACACGGACAAGCTTAAATACACCACATTCACAACAGCAAATGGGGTTTCATACGTGCTTAAGACTGCCGACAACATTACGCTCAGTACCGGCGGCGTGATAGAGCTTGTCCCGACGCTGTATTGCGTTGTCGATGATGTGAGTGCTTTTATTGGGCAGTTCGACAAGGAAAATCCCGATGGAACGCTCTCGAACCCATTTTTTTCTTCGCTTTTTTATGGAGCAAGTTTTGCATGCGATGACGACACTCGCGTTGAGCTGTACAAATCTGTTTCTGCGGCACTTTCTGCTGAGCGTCCGAACTTTGCTTATAGCCATTTTGTCGTTAATTCTCCTATTGTAGAACGGAGCGGCGTGTATGCGACATATGGCGGACTGTTCTTCTTGGGGATAATGCTGAGCATCGTTTTCCTTTTCGCGACGATACTAATCGTGTACTACAAGCAGATTTCGGAAGGTTTCGAGGATCAGTCCCGTTTCGAGATTATGCAGAAAGTCGGCATGACCAAAAAGGATATCCGCAAGAGCATTAACTCGCAGATGCTTACGGTATTCTTCCTGCCGCTTGTTGGTGCGGGGATTCATCTTATGTTCGCGTTCCCGATGATTCAGAAACTCCTGATGATTTTTGGGCTTTTCAATATGCCGCTTCTTGTAGGTACGTCGGTGACGAGCTTCTTGTTATTCGCTGTGTTCTATGTGATTGTATACAAAATAACGACGAACACGTATTACGGAATTGCTGTTTCAAGCAAGGAAAGTTAGCGGAATATTCGGAGAGAATGATGGCTCGGCAGATCCGGGCCATGAGCGGACCCCAGATGGTTGCGTCTGGGGTCGTTTTTTTTTTTCAGAAGTGAAATTATGGGTAGAAAGATATGAATTGTAATTTTGCCCGTAGCAAGCCAGCTTTGCGCTAATAATCCCAGTCTTCGAAGTTTGAGTTGATGTTGAGCGATTCCCGCTCTGTTCGGGATGGGTGGGGGTGGCGCGATATGTGGTTCGGGTGATTCGGCTGCGGATTCTGCGCGGTGTTTTTTGTCGCGCTGAGTCCCTTTTTTCCGCTTTTTCCCCTGCTGTCCGCGCCTAAATCGGAATTGGTGAAAAGGCTCATCGATTTCTCGCTTTTCAGGCGACGCTGCCTGGCTTCTCCTTCAAGAAGCCGGGGCGTTTCCGTTTTTTCTACAAGAAGATCGTTCGCGCTGTTCAGCATAAAAGAGAAATGTGTGTTTTCTGTCTCTTCAATGAAAGACGCGGCTTTTTCCAAATCCAAGAGCGCGATTCCCGCTTTTTTCTTTCCTTCAATTTTGCACTGCTCGCGGATTTTCTTTGCGAGAATTGCCTCTGAAAAGCGGGTGCGCTCGCCTATGCTTTTAAGGACAGCTTGGATTTGGTTTTGTAGCGGTGTAAGTGACATGGAAACGCCCGGCTAAAATCCACTGATTTAATCTACCGTGCCAAGAAGTTCGCAAGTTCTTCTTTTACGGTTCCGTTCAGCGTCTTGTCCACTTTGCGCATCTTCGCGGCAAGTTTCTCTATCTCATCAGTCCAGATAAAGTTTTCAAGCACATATTTCTCGCCTTTCTCAAAGCTGCCCGAAATCTGCACTTCGATGATTTTTTTTAGCATCGAGGCGGCGGCAGGAACTGCTTTATCAAAGTTGATAGTAATAACTCCGTTTTTGATCGCGAACGCGCCTTCCTTCAAAAAGTGATTAAACTGCATGACGGTCCGAACTCTGTGCGCCTGGCTCAAGTTAGGCTTTGCCTTAAGCACGCAGTCAAAAGCGAACATCGTGATTATCTGCTTTTTCTGGAGCTCGGTGTACATTCCAAGCTCCACAAGTTTGTCGAGCATTGCCATTGAGATCATGTCGGCTTTGTTCTCTTCGATAATGCTCTTGTACTTTCCGAGTACTTCCGTTCCAGAGTTCGGACCTAGCGAATGTCCGTTCTCGTGCCCGATAGTAAACCAGTGGTCAGCCTCGGTCTCGTAAATTTGGTGCAGGTTTTTGTCCAAGATTGCGTCAAGTGTCTTTTGTAGCTGCTTTTTGTCAGATTCGACGCGTATCTGTCTGTGGTATACGTTTCGCCTGCCGCCGCCGATCGTGATTGAAAGTTTGTCGTCGTTCGGAAGGTTTTCTGCGAGCGTTATTCCAGCCCTGTATGCGCCTACATCGCCTTTTACGGCAACGATGTCAACGTCAACCATTGTCTGCTTAACGTCGTCCTCGCCGGAACCTTCTGGTTTGCCATTGTCTTTCGCGGCTCCTGCAACCGGGATGTTCTGGACGTATTTGTCGGCGTAAGGCATGTTTTTTGCAAGCTCCGGCAAATATTTTTTTATTTCAAGCAGTTTTTCAGTGCCTTCTTTGTTGACGATTCCAACACGGAAGCCGAGCATATCTTTTGAGACTGGCTCTATTCCGTTTTGTTTGAGAAGTGCGGAAAGCTCCTCGTTCTCGTAGACGGTTTCGGTCATTTCGTCTTCGTAGTTTTCGCGCGTTATCGTGAACTCAAGCGGAGTGTCCTGAAGCGATGCCCACTTTTTGTCAGCGTATGCGTCCGCCATCGGGTCGCAGACTGTAAGTGCTTTTGCCTGAAGCTCCAAAAATTCGTTGAAGTCTTTGTTTGTGGAAGTTTCGGCGGCCTGCAAAAGATGACGCGCGGCGAGACGGAATTCTTTCTTGAACGTCTCCGTGTAGTCAAGTGCTTTAAGAGCCTTGCCGTCCCTAACGATTACAGAACGCTGGTTCAGTATTTTCGCGACTTCTTCTTTTTTGCCGTCAGCGAGCATTGCCTTAAGAATCGCGTGGAATTCTTCTTTTGTAAGGTCAGCAGGGTAGAGCCCTTTTCCTGGCAGTTCTTTCGCGCCCTTCAAAAGAGAGAATTTGTCCGCGTTCATATCGACTGTATTTATGCCTTTTTGCGCCTTGAAAAGCTTCATCGCAAGTTTTGCGTCGGCGTTGCCTTTCTTGATTTCGGCTTTAAGGTAATCACGGAACGGAATGTTCCGCGCGTCGTCCATTTTAAGGAAAACTTCCTCAAGGATGACTGCCGCCTTTACAAGATGCTTTAGCGCGGCTTTGTCGCCTTCTGCAAGGCTTGTGTATTCAGGTGCATCCTTTTTGAGCATGATTTTTGTACGAAGG
>JAIKVO010000274.1 GCA_024685655.1 Treponemataceae bacterium | reverse complement strand
TACAAAACAATATGCGCACTTATTTAAATGAACCAGAAACATATGAAGGGTATGTTGCCAGGAAAGAGCTTGAATCAACGCTGATGTCAACAACACTGAACCGTTCATCAATCAGTGCCGCCTATTTTATTTTTTCGAACGATAACAAGCTTTCTATCCTTGCTGGTTACAGCGGGAAACCTTCCGCCCAATTCATTGATTTTGCCCGTAAAAAAGCACTTGAATCAAAAGACGGTGCAATTTGGTTGATAGATCCAGATGATTCAGACGTAGTTGTATACGCAAAAGTTATGAAATCAACGACATATCCGACCAGCGTCTACTCTGAATATGGGGTTCTTGTTCTAGCACTCAATAATTCTGTGCTGTTGTATTCGCAGAAACCATACGACGGACTGTACAAAACAGCTATGCTTTGTTTTGTGAACGACAGTCTGTTCAACAAAAACGACCAGCTTCTTGATGAAGCAGAAATCCTCCGACTTTTGGATACCGTTTCTGAAGACACAGTTATCATGCAAAAAGTACAAGACGGTTACATTCATTCAGCACCATCAACAGTAAACGGATGGCGTTTTGTTAATCTTATATCATTTGAACCACTCACACGGCGAATTAATGAAACGCGTCTTACTCTCGCATTGTCACTTCTTCTTCTAGTTTCGCTGCTAAGCTTTATGTTCATTCACCTTTCAAAAAAGATTTGCCGCCCGCTTGTATCGATTTCCAAAAGCATGAAAGATACCGATGCAGGAAATTTTCAAAAGCTGATTCTTCCCCAAAAACAAAAAATGATTTCTGAAATACAGGAATTGTCATCGAGCTATAACAACATGATTGATGAAATAAACAGGCTCATAAACGAAGTGTATACAAAACAGCTTGCAATTTCCGAAACAAAATACAAGATGCTTCAAAAGCAGATAAATCCGCATTTTATTTACAACACGCTCGAAACAATCCGATGGAAGGCAGTAACAGACAATGATATGCAGCTTGCGGAAATGACAGTGTCTTTAAGCAATCTTCTTCGTGCTTCAATAAAAAAAGATGATATAATCACAATTCAGGAAGAGTTGCAGATTGCCCGCGATTACATTACGATTCAAAGGATTCGTTTTGAGTCGAGACTTGTTTGTTCGATTGACAGCAATCCGCTATTTTATCCGTATCTGATTCCGAAGATGACGATTCAGCCACTTTTGGAAAACGCAGTTCGACATAATATCGAAAAATACGATGGTGATTGCCACATACAGATTATGTTCCGTGAAGAAAACGGATGCATTGTGATTTTAGTCTGCGATGACGGAAAACATGCCGATGTTCCGTATATCAACCGGATTATACGCGGCGAGATTCAGAATGAAAACCATTCGTTCGGGCTGACGAACGTTCATACACGAATTCGGCTTAGTTTTGGTCCAGAGTACGGTATTCAGGCGATGGAACCGATTGAATATACAGGAAATGAAGACGGAGTTTGCATGCAGATAAAACTGCCGCTTTCAACAGAGAAGAAATGAAACATACGATACTTATAGCCGACGACGAGCGCATTATCAGAGAAGGTATCGCCGCAAGAGTCGCAGCTGAATTTGAGGGTACTCTTACAGTTTTGACCGCAACAAACGGCATTGATGCGCTTGAAAAAATCCGTGCCCACAATGGCATGATTGATATTGTCCTTGCGGATATTGTCATGCCTGAAATGGACGGGCTTACACTTATAGAAACGTGCCGGAATAATGAATATCCGATAGAATGCATCATCCTTTCAAGTTATGATGACTTTTCATACGCACAGCAGGCAATACGGAACAGAGTTTGCGAATACGTTTTAAAACCTGCCGACGACGAGCAGATTTTTGAAGTGATTCGAAAAGTTTTGCAAAAAATAGATACTGCTGAAAAAACGGAAACGATGCAGCGCAAGTCAAAAGAGATGATGCTTGTCGATTTTTTTACGAATCCAGCGCCGGCAGTTCCGCTTTTGGAACTGTTGCAGATTAAGAACGAGGAATATCGGCTGTTTTGTCTTCCTCATACGAAGAAATCTTTGTCAGCTACAGAAAGTTCTTCTGTAGTCGAAACTGTTTCAGATTATTTTTGGGGTAGTTTTGTTTTTTATGAAAACGATAACCTTTTCGTGTACAGCCCCGTTTCAAACGATATAACAGCCACAAAAGCAGAGTCATTCCTTCATTCACTGAAAATTCCAGAAACAACAGCAGTTCCGCTGGTAGCAGGTTCTTCCTCTCGTCCACAGAATGCTAAAGAAGAGTTTGAAAAAATCGACGGTGTGTGTGCCGTAATATCATACTTTACCGGTCGCGATTTAGTGTATGCAGATTCTGTTTCACTTGTGTCATATTCGCAATCACAGACAATTGAACAGCTGAGTAATTCCGTTTTACAGTCTGTAACAAAGCTGGAAGCTTCCGCCGCAAAAGAGGCGGTCACTTCTATCATTGACGAATGCCGCAAAAACCGCTTTGAGTTTAATTCAGTAAAGCATCTTTTTTTCTCGCTTTATTTTTCAATTGTCGAACAATCTAAAAAGCTCGACGCTGAAACTATTTCATCGTTCCAGCCTATGACTGGGATTGAGCAGGCAAGATCGATAGAGCAGCTTTGCGCAATTCTTGAGGAAGGAATTGATATAGCCGTTAAAAACAATGCAAAGAGCAGCATACATCAATATCCAAAGCAAGTACGAAAAGTCATAGAATATGTGGAGGAGCATTATGCTGACTATGAGCTTTCTCTTCTGCAAATATCGACACAAGCGGTCTTTATGAATCAGGATTATCTTGGAAAACTGTTTCACAAAGAGACGGGGCAAAAGTTTTCTCAGTATCTCCTAAATCTGCGTATAGAAAAGGCAAAGGAGTTTTTGAGAGACGTCGATTTGTCTATAAATGATATAGCTGACAAAACAGGATTTGCAGGCAATCCATCGTATTTCAGCCGCGTTTTTCATAAAGTCACAGGACTTTCTCCGTCTGAATACAGAAATTCTTTATGACGGCGACCCCGACCTTATGTGCGAGCTTTGGATACCGGTGAAAAATCCCACTTGAACAATAAATCAGTTTATGATTATGGTAAGCCAAGGAGAATTAAATGAGTAACATCGAAAACTACAGGAAATATTTTACAAAAGATTATCTTATGGGGCCGAATTCTTTCCGGCTTTTGGACGAACTGATTCGCCGCAGCCCTGACGATATACGGTATGATCGCACGCTTGATTTAGGATGCGGATATGCGCTGACTTCGATGTTCATTGCAAATGAAACGGACGCAAAGAACGTTTATGCCTTTGACTTATGGATTCCGGCAACTGAAAACTATACAAGGATTAAAAACAACAATCTCGAAGACAAGATTATTCCGATTCACGGCGATGCGATGGACATGCCTTTCGCTCACGAGTATTTCGATGCAATTATCAGCGTTGATTCGTATCATTATTTTGCCTGCAAGGAAGGAGTCTTCGCGGAAAAGATTCTGCCGTTCATAAAAAAAGGCGGCTATGTGATGATTGCCATTCCCGGACTGAAAACAGAGCCGAAGGGCAAACTGAAAGAACTCTTTGAAACCTGGGCCGAGGGTGATGATTCACAGCTGTTCAAAACCGTCGCATGGTGGAAAAATCTTCTGACAAAAGAATGCGGCGACGAAGC
>JAIKVO010000237.1 GCA_024685655.1 Treponemataceae bacterium | reverse complement strand
TCCCATGCGAGGGAGCCGGGCGGTGGAATTGCCGGAAGCTCGTCCGGAGAGAACCACTGCGCTTCTTGAATTTCTGTTTGTTGGACTTTTATGTCACCGGAATCGTATTCAGCGTGACACCCTATCATAAGCTGGTCTGGGAAAGGCCATGCCTGACTTTTTACATAGCGGATATTCTTTACGTTTATTCCAGTTTCTTCAAAAACTTCGCGTTTTACACATTGTTCAATAGTTTCGCCCGGCTCCATGTAGCCGGCAAGACACGTGTATACGTTGGAGTTCCGTTGCAAATGGCGTGCCAATAGCAGTTTTCCGTCTTTTTTTACAAGCACGATTATGCACGGTGACAATGACGGGAAAAACTCGCGTCCGCAAAACGTGCATTGGCGCGCTGTGTCATATTTGTCATCGGTGAGCTGACCGCCGCAGTTGTTGCAAAAACGCGTGTCTTGCCGCCAGTTTATTATGCCGGCGGCTCTTGCTGCGAGCGACGCTGCCGGATGCCCATCTGCGAAAAGTGAGCGGAGCGGAATCCATGTGTAACCATTTGGTAGTGGTTGTGCTTCTGCAAGGGTCATTGCGGCATAACGATTCTGTGGTTCTGCGAACCAGTCTTTAGCAACTTGGTGGTCAATGCATTTTTTGTAAATATCTGCATCCGGCAGCTCATCAGCAAGGCCGCCGGCAGTCATCGGTGTTTTTACGAGTATGCAGTTCGAATGGAAAATAAAGAAAAAATCGGTCCCTGCATCCTCAAAATACTTTATCATGCTCATGCGTAAATTATAGAGCCAAAACTAGAAAACAGCAACTTTTAAAGAAAAATGTTCTGTGAAGTTTCGTGCGGTCGGGGCGATTGCGTCTGGATGCTGCTTTTCAGTAGGCACGGGGGGTTGCGGCACGGCTTAAAGTTTCCCGGCAAGCTCCCGCCGCGAATTAATGCCGAGTTTTTCAAAAATCGTGGCAAGATGCCGCTTCACGGTTGCGACGGAAATAAACAGATGTTCGGCAATTTGAGTGTTTGTCCAACCGGCGGCGGCAAGCCGCGCCACTTCTATTTCGCGGCGTGAAAGAGTCGCGGCGGGCGAAACTGGGGAAGCTTCGGGTGCGATTGCGTCCGGATTCTGCTTTTCAGTAGGCACGGGGTTTTGCGGCACGGCCCTAGGTGCGGTCGGTGACTCGTCAGGCTTTAGCGATGCGTGCGGTGTGGTCGGTGTTTCTTGTGATGTTGCGCTTGGTTCTGCTGGCTCGCCCGATGCAGCGTTTGTCGCGTCCAGCTTTGGTAATTCGCCCGAAACTTTGCCGTTCGAGTCCGGTTTCTGCGAAGCTGCGCCCGAACGCGAAACTGCTGCATCCGAGGCAGTTTTCCCGGCTCGCTTCTCGAAAGGCATAAAGCCAATACGCAGCAGAATTCCGAAAAGGAGCGGCCGCAAGTTCACAAAAATCTTTATCCAAAATTGTGTGAACGAAACTGCGTCTTGGCTTAAATCAAGCTGCTCAAAGCTTCTTCCGAGCACCAAAAGCTTGATGACCGTAATAAGCGAGCCGGAAACGACCGCACACCCGGCAAGCCTTTCTTTTAGAAACCGCGAGAAAGATATTTTTTTGTCGTGCGCAGAAAAGCTCACCAAAAGAATGACGAGTGTTCCCGCGCAAAAAAGTGCTATATCAAAAATCATGACTTGCAGTTACTCTTCGCAAAGTTTTGAGATTCTGCTTTCCACAAGGACAAGCACGACGCAAAGAATTATAGCATAAAAAACCGGAATCATCGCATAGAACATGCTCAAGCCAAGATATTTGCGGTCTTCAAGATTGAACAGCACGCCTACGAAACCTTCAAGCATACACTGTGTACCCGAACAAATCATGATTATGCGGAAAGAGCGGACTGCATTCATGAAAAGGTTCTTATCGGAAACAGAGACTTTCTGATTCTTAAAGGCGGCGCGGAATCCGCGCATAAAAACCATCAGGTTGCCTGAAATCAGAATAAGAAGGAAGCAGTGCAGAACCAAGTACAAAATCGATGGCAAATCAACGAACATCAAAGGCGAAACATCTATTGTATCCTGCAAATTCATTGTATGGTAGGCTGTAATTCCCCAAGTCATTGCGACAATAAGAACTGCCACGACCGCTACTTTAATTACGCCGGCGATTACGGCTTTTGCCGTAGGCTTTTCTGACTTCGCGACAGGCTCTTTTTCTGCCATGTAGTTTATAATCTGATTACGGAGCTTTGCTTTGAGCGTCGTGAAAATCGTAAAGAAAAAACACATATAGAAAAGTGAAAGCAAGACTGTCGCAAGATTGGAACCGAGCGCAGTTAAGTAGTCGAAATTGATGTAAAAATAGATTCC
>JAIKVO010000227.1 GCA_024685655.1 Treponemataceae bacterium | reverse complement strand
GCGAGGCTTTTTGGTGGTAAGAACCGTGGTGATTGCCACCGGCGAGCCCCCATATCCCCTATATTTCCATAATAATGACTCATTGAAAATTGTCGGTCTTCAGGCTATACTATCAGCTCAAAAGGAAACTGACATGAGTGATCAAGAAAATTGCACACACGACTGCTCGTCGTGCGGCTCAAACTGCCCATCACGCAACGCGCCGCAGGATATGCACGAAAAACCTCACGAGGGAACGCACATAAAAAAAGTTATCGCTGTAGCAAGCGGAAAGGGCGGAGTCGGAAAATCGTTCGTAACTTCGATGCTCGCTGTTCTTATGAACCGCAAAGGCTTGAAAACTGCCGTTCTTGACGCGGATATCACGGGACCATCCGTGCCGCGCGCATTCGGTCTTACGGAAAAAGCCGTCGGAAATGACAGCGGAATGTACCCTGTAATGTCGAAAAACGGCATCGGCGTTATGTCGCTGAATCTGCTGCTCGAAAACGCAACCGACCCTGTTGTTTGGCGCGGACCTGTTATCGCAGGCGCGGTAAAGCAGTTCTGGACAGACGTTATGTGGGGCGACATTGATTTTATGTTTATCGATATGCCTCCGGGAACTGGTGACGTGCCTCTGACGGTGTTCCAATCGATTCCAGTGGACGGCATTATCGTCACGGCATCGCCTCAGGAACTGGTCGGCATGATTGTCGAGAAAGCTGTAAAAATGGCTGGCATGATGAATATCCCGGTGCTCGGTCTTGTTGAGAATATGAGCTACGTTGAGTGCCCCGACTGCGGAAAGAAAATCGAGATCTTCGGCAAGAGCCACATCGATGAGATTGCGGCGAAGCACGGCGTAAAGACTGTCTGCAAAGTGCCGGTTGTGCCGGATATCGCGACGGCGACTGATGCGGGCAAAATAGAGGACGTGAAAGGCAGCTGGCTTGACGATATGGCATCTATGCTCGAAAAACTGTAGGGGGAAGACTCCCCCTCGCTCCAAGTCCTTGCGCTCCGTACGGTGTCCGGCGCGCTCCGGTCTTGTCCGCCGCTAGAAACTTCGCACGTCGCGCTCGTTGCGAATACCCCTTCGCCTCTAAAACCCCAGAAATGCGCGAGTTTACAGTGAGTGATGTAGAATCATTAAAACAAGAAGCCCGGGAAAACGGAATTCCTGTCATGCAGGACGAAGGTTTGCGCTTTATTTGCGATTATATCCGCGCGCACAACGTCCGAACGATACTTGAAATTGGGAGTGCTACCGGCTGTTCCGCTATTCAGTTCGCATCTGTATCTACAGATGTACGGGTCGTCACGGTAGAACTTGATGAAAAGCGGTTCGTACAAGCTGTAGAAAACGTTGCGGATGCGGGGCTTTCTGACCGGGTGCGCGTCATTCATGGCGATGCGCTCCGGTTGGAAACATTGGCGCGGGTAGAAGCGGAACTTGCAGGAGCTGCAGTAACTTCGTCGGGCTCAGGGGCAGCCGCGGAAGTTGTAGGAGCCACCGCCGACCTTATCTTCCTTGATGCAGCGAAATCCCAATACATCGCTTTTTTCGAGATGTATGAAAAATTCCTTTCGCCACACGGCGCGATAATCAGCGACAATCTGCTTTTTCACGGCATGACTGCCGGCTACCGAAAAACATACAACTACAACACGATAAAACTTTTGCGCAAAATCCGTGGTTTTATCATCTATTTAATGGCGAACAAAAACTTTGACACGACATTTTACACGCTCGGCGACGGCGTTTCCGTGAGCACAAGACGAGAATAGTTCAATTTCAATGCTGCTTTGTGGCTTTTATCGCACCTGAACAGTGGATTCTTACGACACGGTTTTCATCTGTTTCTGCCATCTTTTGAAGCTTTTCCACAAAAGGTGTGACAAACTCCGGACGTCGTTTTCCAAGAACACGGAATATTTCCGGCGCTTCCATCCGCACCTTATCATCTTTATCGTGAAGGAGTTTTTCGAATATCGGCATATAATCCGCGTAAATGTCGGGAGTGTTCGTCGCGATGTTTTCAGATGCCCAGATAAAACTAAGCCTGACATTCGGAGTTTCATCGGTGGCAAAACGGAACAAGCCAGCCCAATACGGCTCGATTACCGAATAGTTTCCTCGCCCGATTCTACCGAGTGCGTTTACAGCACGCTCGCGTAAAAGTGGTTCCATACTGTCATAAAAAGATGCGATTTTCGGAACGGAGTCTTTCACAAACAGCGGATATTCGAGCCCCATCTCGCCAAGAAGCCATAATGATTTTGCCTGGATTTTTACAGATTCGTGGGTCAGAAGCGTCGAGACATAAGGAATGTTTTCTTTCCATTTGTTCTTGTCTTTTGTAAGAGTTCCAAGTTCTTTATAAAGTTCAGATTCGTTCAATTATTCGCTCCTTAAAGTGTGGGCTGCAAGCTCAGACACGAATAGAACCCCGGTCGTTTTTCAGCGATGATTCTTTCGCCCTGACTGCCAACGAGAGAAACGGCGCGCTCGCAGTTTTTAAGGCATTCTCTGTCAGTTGCCGTTTTTTTGCAGCCGGACGCACGAGCGACAAGACATTGACGGCTTTGCATAAGAAAGTTTTTTGCAGACGGTAAAAGCCACAATTCTGTATTGTCCGGCAGCGTCAGATTGTTCAGTTGTGCCGCCGTCGTTTCTGGGGACGGAATGACAGCTGGGCATTTGAAACGTGTGCAATACTCTGCGCTAGAATATGAGTTTGTGATGTTTAGATGAAATCCCGGGACGACGGAAAAGCCTGCGTCGTGTGCGGCTACAAGAAGCCCGGCATTCTCACAGATTACAACGCGCTTCGTGAGTTCCGACAAGAAGTTGACGGCTTCATTAATGTCGGTTTCAAAGAGGATTGCTGGAAAATACGGCAAAACATCCGGGTGTGCGTTAAGAAAACTGATGTATTTATCTCGCGTTCCGTCACGGAACAAAACAGGAATTTCAAGAGCGAAAATCGCGTTCTCTGTTTTGGAGACTGCATTTTGTTTTGAGATCGCGTTTGCGGTTTTGTGGGCCGCGCTTTTGCCGGAGGTTGCACATTTGCTTTCGCATGTGCGCGGGCTGTATTCGTCCAGCGAATGAAGAAGCGTGATTATGCGGAAGTTTTTCGTGTTTGCTTGTTTGCCAGTCAAGTGCGGAACGGAGACTGTTGTTTGATGCGCGCTATCCGTTTTGGGCGCACTATCCGTTTGTGGCGCGAGCACGGCTGTAATTGGCGAAGAAACATTTTCCGCTTTGGATGCGGAGTCAAGTAGTGTGGAGGCAAGTAATGCTATAGCTTGGCGACGTATTTCATTCAGTTCACCGAGCGGTAAGAAAAGGTTTTGCGCAAGTCCGGTGCAATCGATTTCTGCAAGGAAAAACGATGTGCCGCCGAGCCGCCCGAGCTTTTCGGTGATAGTTTTTTCATCGAGGCTCCGCTTTTGCGCTGAGGAAAGCAGAGTTTTGGAGCGAACGGTGACACAAGTTTTGTCGGTTCGGCAAGCGGAATTATTTGCTGTGTTTTGTGCAAGGTTGTCTGATTGATGCGATTGCTGCGGATTTTTTTTCACGTAATCTTTGATCGTTGCTCCTGACAAAATGCGCCACTCTGTTTCAAGCAAGCCGCCCTGTTGTCCGCTTATTCGCACCGAAACTGCCGTTTTTCCTTCGCCACAAGAATCAGCATTGTCCGTGTTGAGATCGTCGGCATTTGCTCTGCGCATATCGGCACCGGCTCCACAGGAATCCGCCACGCTCTCGCTATAACCCGACGACGCCGTCGCGCCGGAGATAAGCGACGTTTTCAGCTTCGTAAGCGCTTCGTCGCTCAAAAAATGCTTGATCCGCAGAATGCTTTGTCCCGGCATTATTTTTCCGTTAAGCTTGCCGTTTATCGCGATTTTTGCAAAAATCTGCTTTGAGCCAGCTTTTCCCACGCTTTTCACAGATGCATTGCATATAAAAGAGCCGTCTTTTCCGTAAATTGCAACTTCATCACCGTTTTCCGGTGCGGAGAAAGCCCCACCCGGTGCAGAATCTGCGAGCGTGAGCAAAAGCGTCCTGCTGTCAGCTCTAAAAGACACGACAGAGCCGCACTCGGTCCAAGAGTGGTCTTTTTTGCCTGATGTGAACATATCGCGCGAAATGTCGTTTCCTAAGTAGCCGGCAGAAAATCCTCTGTTCATCGAAAGAGAAAGCCTTTCGTCCGATGCCGCAGTTTTGATGCCATTTTCAAGCTTGTCAAGCTGCTCTCGCCATGCGGATGTTACAGCGTATACATAATCCGCACTTTTTATGCGCCCTTCTATTTTTAAGCTACATATCGGCCACTTTGTATCTTGTGCTCGCTCGCTCCATCCGCATGCCTCAACAAGTTCTTTTATCCTGCTGAACACGCAGTTATCTTTCAAATTAAACGGCGTTAAATAGTTTTTTCCCTTTCCTTTTGCGCACGGGGAGCCAAACCCACGATAAGTTGCCTCTCCGTCCTGTGCCGAGCCGCTCGTAACTGCACTCGCACAAAACTCCCGGCGGCAAGGCTGTACGCACTGCCCTCTGTTTCCCGGTAATCCGTATAGTCCGCCCGAAAAATAGCACTGCCCGGAGAACGATATGCAATACGCGCCGTGGATAAAAACTTCCGGCACAATGGAGTTTGCGTTCAAAAAAGCTGCGAGCGGTTTTATTTCGTCTAAAGAAAGTTCGCGGCTCAGGTTGATTTGGGAAACGCCCATTTCGGAAAGCAGCTTGCATTGAGCAGTGTTGTGTGTCGTCATTTGCGTGGATGCATGAATTTCAAGGTTGGGAAAAGCGTTTTTCAATACGGAAATCATGCCTAAATCCTGCACTATAACTGCATCAATCCCGCTTTTATACGCCGCGCCCACAAGCTCGACCGCATCTGAAAACTCATTGTCATAAAAAACAATGTTGAGTGTCATGTACATGCGGACGTTATGCGCGTGGGCTATTTTTGTAAGAAAAGGCAGCCGCTCCAAACTGATGTTTGTAGCCCGCTCTCGTGCGTTGAAACGGTTTGTGCCGAAATAAACGGCATTTGCTCCCGCTGCGATTGCTGCAAAAAAAGCGTCCTCCGATCCTGCCGGAGCAAGAAGTTCTATTTTGTGCATTTTTTCTCCATTGAGGTAGTCCCGAAAGTTTCGCTTGTATCAGCGCGGCATATTAGCTCACGGCTCCGTTTTGAAAAAGAAATCATCATTTCCAACAGGACGGAACTGATATTTGAACAAGCCGTGGCCCACTTCCGGCTTTTGGAAACGCGAAAAGTTCCCAATCAGCGCAAGATTTGCCAGAGGTACGAGCCTCGTGGCAGTCGTTCGTGAAAGCTGTACTAGACGCGTTTGTGTCGCTCATACCGTCACAGCCGCGAGTGCCGTTGAAAATGCCAACGCTCTTGCCTTCTATAAGCGCGGTTCCGTCTATGTGGCGTGATGGAATGCCGAACGATTCTGCAATCAGCGCAATATTCGACGGCTTTTTATAAAAGCTTTCGCTGTATCTGTGTTTGAATCCGTTTGCTTGCAGTTGTTTTACAAGCCCAAGCGCGTTGTTGTCTATTACGGCAATCGTAACATCGCAGTCAAGTTCAGCAAGTGTTGCGAGCTCCTGAATATTCATCATTATCGAACCGTCGCCTGAAATACACAGAATACGCTTACCGGGCGAGGCGAGCGCGGCTCCTATTGCTGCAGGAAGTCCGAACCCCATCGTCCCGAGCGACCCGGATGTTAAAAGCTGTCGTGGCTCCGTAAACGGATAGCCCTGCGCGGTCCACATTTGGTGCTGTCCTACATCAGTTACAACGACGATGTTTTCTTTGTCGAGACCGGCACGAACGGCGGCTTCTGGTAAACACGCAATAAGTCTTGCCCCTTGTGAAGTCGGTTCTTGTGGCGTGGAATTAGCAATATTGGGGTGAAAGCTCTCGTTTGCCGTGGAGAAAGCAATGTCGCAAGTTTTTTTCTCGCTGCCAGAAACATGCGATTCGCTCCTGATACATTCTGCCAGCACCGGCAACGCTGTTTCAGTATCTACAACAGCGGAACTGTACGATTCTACAAGCTTGTCTATCTCCGCCGCATCTATATCTATATGAAGAATTTTCCCTTTGCAATAAGAAGCTTTGCGACCAGCAGCCCGTTCATCAAACCGTACGCCAGTAGCAAGAATAACATCCGCATTCATAAGCGCATCGTTCGCTTTTTTACAGCCGTAAACACCTGTCATGCCATAAAAACACGGATGTTCCGATGAAAGCGAGCAAAGCCCCATCAGGCTTGTTACGACCGGTGCAGGAAATATTTCTAAAAAATCAAGAAGTCCTTTTCTAGCTGAAGTCGAAGTACATCCACCGCCTGCAAAAATTACTGGATTCTTTGCTTCCAAGAGAGTTTTCGCAAACTCTTTCATTTTGCACACTAGTTCTTTCCCTTGAGTGCGGAACCTTGCTGCCTGACGCGTTTTTTTCCCAGGCTCAGGCCATTCTGTAAAAGAAACTGTCTGTTGCTGGACATTCACTGGAATATCAATAAGTATCGGCCCCGGTCGTCCCGATGCGGCTAGAGAAAAAGCTTCCGGGATTACGTGAAGAAGCTCCTCTGCGGAAGAAACAAGAACACTATGCTTTGTTATTGGGAAAGAAAGTCCGAAAGTGTCAGCTTCCTGAAATGCATCCGTCCCGATAAAACTTGTCGCTACCTGGCCTGTAATAGCTATCAACGGAACAGAATCTGCCTTTGCGTCTGCAATTGCGGTAAGCAGATTCATGGCGCCTGGTCCGCTTGTTGCAAGACACACCGCCGGAAGTCCCGTGGAACGCGCGATACCCTGGGCTATGAATCCGCCTGCTTGTTCCTGCCTTACGAGAATATGTTTTATGCTGCTTTTGTAAAGTGCGTCATAAATTGGTAAAATAGAACCGCCCGGTATTCCTGCGACAGTTGTTATCCCTTGTCGTTCAAGAAGTTTTATGACTATCTGCGCACCCGTTGCTTCCATGTTATAATTTTACGAAATCCACGTCAAAGTGGCAAGATAGCGCAGCAGACTGAGAAAAAAACGAATCTGGAATGACTGATTGATATGAGGAAAATCAGTTATTGTCTCGTGTGTCGGTTGCCCTGCGGTACCTCTTGAACCGATTCCAAAACTCTGCTACGTTCTAGTTGTCGCACAAACATACAGGAGGATTCACCGCTTAATGGCAAAATACGAGCCTTTCGGACAAATAAAAATGGTAGGGCGTTCTTGGCCCGACAATATAATTACAAAACCGCCGATATGGTGTTCCGTCGATCTTCGTGACGGGAATCAGGCTTTACCGGTACCGATGTCCGTGGAACAGAAGCTTGCGTATTTTGATTTGCTCTTAAAAATCGGGTTCAAACAGATAGAAATCGGTTTTCCGGCATCGAATGATACTGAATATGCGTTTGTGCGGCGGTTGATAGACGAGAAGCTTATCCCCTCTGATGTAGCTGTGCAGGTTCTGTGTCAGGCTAGAAAACCTCTTATAATGCAAACATTTGCGGCTGTTAATGGAGCGCCGCATGTTATTTTTCATCTATATAATGCTGTCTCTGAAGTTCAGCGCAAGTTCACTTTTGGCATGTCCAAAAAGGAGCTTGTCGAATTTGCCTGCAACGGAGTGCGGCTCGTCAAGGATAATCTTTATCATGTGAATGAGCGGACAAAAATACAGCTTGAATATTCGCCGGAGGATTTTTCAGCTACTGACGGTGATTATTGTGTTGAGATTTGTAGTCGCGTATACGAGGAATGGGAGCCTACTGCGGACAATCCGCTGATACTGAACCTTCCGGCAACGGTAGAGACTGCGACTGCAAATATTTTTGCTGATCAGGTGGAGTATTTTATACAGCATTTCGAGGATGCAGTAGGAATTCATGAACGGCTTCCAGACGGCAGAATTTGCGGCGGAAAGGTAATAATCAGTCTTCACAACCACAACGACAGGGGAACAGGAGTCGCATGTGCTGAGCTTGGGCTTCTTGCAGGTGCGTCTCGTCTTGAAGGCACCCTTTTTGGGAACGGGGAGCGTACCGGAAACCTTGATATAATAACCGTTGCAATGAATATGTTCACGCAGGGAATTAACCCCGGCTTGGATTTCAGCCGGATAAATGATGTTTGCGTTCAGTTTACGAACCTAACAGGGATGGTAGTTCCTGTGCGCCAGCCGTACGGTGGGGAACTTGTCTTCACTTCTTTTTCTGGTTCTCATCAGGATGCAATACGGAAAGCGTTTGCGGCACGGGCAGCATGTGCGGACGAGAACGCACGGTGGCGTGTTCCGTATTTGCCGATAGATCCAAAGGATGTAGGTCGTGAGTACGAAGAGATTATTCGAATAAACGCACAGAGCGGCAAAGGCGGCGCGGCATGGATTTTGGAGAACCGTTTTGGAGTTATCCTTCCAAAGGAAATGCAAATTGTTGTCGGAAAAGCAGTTAAACATGTCGCCGACAAATCTGGCAAGGAACTTCTTCCTCAGGAAGTATACGCTGTCTTTGCCGACGGTTGGCTCAATACAACAGAGCCACTTTCTGTCCTGGACATTGCGGAGACGCATATGGATGGTGGGGACGATCAGGACAATGTTTTGTGCCGCACGAGCATTTTATGGAACGGAAAGCAGTATTCGGTCGGAGGAAAGGGCAACGGTCCTGTTGCAGCCTTTTCTAGAGCCCTTGCTTTTACTCCCGTGCCGCCTTTTTCCGTTGCAGATTTCCTTGAGCATTCTATTGGTACTGGTTCTGATACAGACGCGATAGCGTATGTCAAACTTCGCTTTGACAACGGAGAGGAGCATTGGGGTGCTGGTAGAAGCTCGAACATCGGGCGTGCTGGTGTTAATGCGATTGTCAGTGCAATAAATCGGCTATAGACTTTGCCATAAACATGTGTGCACAAAAAGGAACAGTGCAGAAAAATAGTCTGGTGTGCACAAAAATATACACATTTTTATACACCACTGTATAAAAATGTGCACGGATTTTCCAAAAAACAAGAAAATATTATCACTTAATTCTTAAATTCTAAATTTTTTTTGAAAAAATCGTGTTTTTTTTTATTTGCGTGTTATAAATATTATTAAATACATAGTGGCAATCTATTTTCTTATGCTTTTTTCCCTGCTTGAATCTCAGATAAAATAAATTTCTATAATGTAATGAATTGTTTCTAGATAAAAGAAACTGTTCAAATATCCTCTGAAAAATACGTATATTACGGTTTTCAGAAATTATTTTGAACATTGTGTTTTCAATTGAGCAATATTTGTTCTGTTCCTCATTTTTTTAAGATTTTTTCATAAAAAATTAAGAAATTAGAAAATTGGCACGGATTTTGCAATATATCTCATGAAAGCAGTTGTTGTGCACAAAAGCATAACAATAGTTTTCGGGGGTAATTTATGGAAAATACTATTTACAGCAACTACATCAAGCAGATATTGAAATATCCGCTTATGAGCTTTGAAGAGGAAATAGAGCACTCAAAGCTTATCCAGCAAGGAGACAACGATGCAAAGATGCGCTTGGTTCAGGCGAATCTCAGACTCGTGGTTAATATCGCGAAAAAATATGATAATCCATATGTTTCTATCATGGATCTTATCCAGGAAGGAAACATCGGGCTTATGTTCGCGGCTGGAAAATATCATTATTCATATAACACAAGATTTTCAACTTATGCATATGCATGGATTGCACAATCTATAACTAGATATATACACAGCAAGACATCTGTAATCATGCTTCCTAACCGCAGGGAAGAGATGCTTCGCAGGGTTCGTTCCGAGAAATCGAAGCTGTATCAGATTTTTGGCAGAGATCCTTCTGATGAAGAAGTTGCCGAGAGTATGAACATGTCGGTTCGCGACGTTAAGAACGTTCTTTCATACGCTTATTCCGTAGTGAGTATGAACGCTCCGGGCGACGACGACGGCAGCGTAGAACTTTCAGATATGATTCCTGACGAGCATTTTACCCCGGAAGGTGAGATGATGAACGAGATGGACAAACAGGAAATCAAGACAATGGTCGAAGAGCTTCCTGTAATGGAGAGAAAAGTAATTTACAGCAGGTTTAATTTCAACTGCGACACAAAAACAAAGACGCTTCGTCAGGTTGGTGACCAGTTGGGAGTATCGGCAGAGACTGTTCGTCAGATGGAAATACGTGCCATCCGCAAGCTACGGACAAACTATAAAAATAGCAAAGCATACCGCCAGGCTTAATAAGTCTTGCTAAATAGGTCTTAATGAGCGGTTTTTACCCCGGACCAGCTCTTTGGGATATTGTTCAGCGTTGTAGCTTTTATAGGGAGAGAGTTACAAAGCATCCAAGTTTTGTATGTCAGCTGAAACAAGAGTGTGGCAGAGCCGCACTATAAATTTCCTCCGCCTTAAGAGGTCGTCTAGAAATGCTGGACGGCCTCTTCTTTTTCAGTACGTATTGTACGAACTTTTTGTTCTGTCAAAAATGCTCATAAATAAATGACAGTACTTTGCTGGATGATGTGCTTTTCTAAAGTATGTCCGGGATAATTGCCTTGACCGCAGCCGACAAAAAAGCTACTATAGCAAGCGCGATACAGTGATAATTCTACACGACGATTTCATTTGTGCGAGCGGTGTGGAATTAGAAGATGTTTTGCACGGGTGGTGCAGGTCGGTTGATATGCCTAGTAAAAAACGAAAACAACTTTCCAGTAAACAAATAGTTATGATTACTCTGATAATACTGGGCATTGGTACGCTTATGCTTGTAGCGAGTATACTGCTATCGCCGTCTCCTGTAACATTTGGGGAAAACGCGGTCGTAGAGCAGAACGCACAGGGCCGAAACGATGGCGCTGAGAAAAATACACAGTCACAGAGTCTGGCGGGACAAACAGATGTTGCAAATAGCACAGTTACAGGAAGCGAGTCAGCGCAGAAACCTCAAAGCCAGACAAACACATCAGGACAAACTGCATCAGATAAGCAGACTGGCTCTGTCGTTGTAATTCCGCTTACGGGAAATACTTCTGCTTCGGGCGGTTCTCAAGCACAAACAAGCACCTCTTCGAGCGTTTCTGGCAGCAACACAGCCTCGTCTGGCAACACAGGCACGGGCTCAGGAAGCGGACAGTCCGCAGCGACAAGCCAGGCAAGCGCATCCTCTGGTAGCTCTGCGACAGCCTCAGCGACTTCTGCTACAGCAACGAAACCCAAGTCTAACGGCGCGAAACTCGTCTTTGTTTTTGATGACGCGGGGCACAACCTGAATCAACTGGAACCGTTCCTAAACCTTCCTTTCAAGGTCGTTATCGCGGTTCTTCCGGGGCTTCCCCACTCAGCGGAGGCTGCCGCAGCAGCCCGCAAAGCCGGAAAGCAGGTTATTCTTCATCAGCCGATGCAGGCGGTGAATCTTTCCGTAGATCCGGGGCCTTCCGCCATAAAGCCCGATATGCACACATACGAAATAGAAGAGATTGTCCGCAAAAACTTGGCGGAAATCGGGCCTGTCGTCGGGCTTAACAATCACGAAGGCTCGCTTATAACGGCGACCCAAAGCGCGATCGGTGCAGTTCTTGACGTTTGCCAGGCAGAAAACATCTTCTTTTTGGATTCGCGTACGAATGCGGAAACAAAAGCACCTCAGGCGGCTCTTGAACGTGGCATGAAAATATATGAGCGCGACATCTTCCTTGACAATGAGCCGGGGCGCGATGACATAATCGCCATGATTAAAAAAGGCCTTGCCGTCGCCGACAAAAAAGGCCATGCAATCATGATAGGGCATGTCTGGTCGGACGGACTTGCGGCGATTATCTCGGAAATGTATCCTGATCTTGTTGCGCAAGGATATGAGCTCACCGATATTTCGGGTTTGGATTAGAAAATTACCGGTACGGCTTACGAACCACGTTGTGGACTGTGCTTCGAACCACGTTGCAAACTGCGATTTCTGTTGTGCGAGCCGACCGATGCGAATATCAGTTTAAGGGAACGAAATGAAAGTACTTGGAATTGAATCTTCTTGTGACGAAACAGCCGCCGCCATCGTTGAGGACGGCAAATACATACTTAGCAACGTTATAGCGACCCAAATACCTTTTCATCAGGTGTACAACGGCGTTGTACCTGAAATTGCGAGCCGCAAACACGCAGAATGGATTCTTCCTGTAGTACGGCAGGCTCTTGACGAAGCTCACCTTACGATGAACGACGTTGACGCTGTTGCCGCAACGAACCGCCCCGGTCTTATGGGCGCGCTCCTTATGGGTCTCACGTTCGGAAAGACGCTCGCATGGTCGCTGAACAAGCCGTTTATTGCTGTGAACCACATGCTCGGTCACTTGTATGCTTCGAACCTTGTGCTTCCCGGTGCGGACGACATCATGGCTGGCGTGGAGTATCCGTATTTGGGACTTCTCGTTTCAGGCGGTCACAGTATCATCTGCAAAGTCAACAATTTCGACGATATCGAGGTTATGGGAACGACGATTGATGATGCCGTCGGCGAAGCGTTCGACAAAGTTGCAAAGTTCTACGGGCTCGGCTATCCGGGTGGCGTGAAGATCGATAATCTTGCGAAAAACGGAAATCCTGCCGCCGCAAAGTTCCCGATGCCGGTGCTTAACAAAGGCGACTCGGACGATCACCGCTACGACGTGTCTTATTCCGGATTGAAAACCGCGGTCATCAACCAGCTCGACCAATTCTGGTGCGACGGCTACGAAAAAACGAACGAAAACATTTGCGCGGCGTTCCAGGAAACGGCGGTAAAGATTCTGCTCAGGAAACTTTTTAAGGCTGTTGATGACACTGGTATAAAAACGGTTGTCGCTGGCGGTGGTGTTGCCGCGAACTCAAGGCTCCGCTCAATGCTTGCCGAAAGAAGCGATATCCGCTGCATTTTCCCGCCGCTTAAGCTTTGTACCGACAACGGTGCTATGATTGCTGGGGTAGGGTATCATTTCCTGAAGCGTGGCGACAGAAGTCCGTGGACAACGACGGCATGTGCCCGAATCGTTGAGTTCAAGCGCGGTCTGAAAAATAGGTAGGTAGGGAGCGACCCCGCGCGTTGCCAGCGAGACTTGCGGAGAGCTGTGCTCGTAGCGGGGAGAACGTTTTGTGCGCATTCCGCAGCAAAGCTCCATGCAAACTTGGCGCTATGCGCGTGTTGCCAGCGAATCGTTCCAACTGAAAATCTTAGAAAAACATCACATTTTTTTAGCTTTCTCCCCGAAAAATTAAAGGTTTTTGAGATTTCTGTAAAATCATTGTCACAAAACCTCAAAAAAAGATTTACATTTTACAATTAAAAATTGCACGGTTTATTGTTTCATGTTATCATCAAAGTAAATGGAATTTGGAACTGCTGGATATTACGTCATTGGGGAGTTTGTGGCTTGCTGGGGCTCCTTCCTAATAAGTATTAATATTTTTCTTTCATTCTCTCTTTACGACAGGCGGCAAAGATTTTTTCTTTACGCCTCTGCTTCAACTTTTTTAGCAGCTGTGTTTAATATCGCGTCTGTTTATATGATCGAGCCGGTCAATAATGTTCCGGTGTGGCTTACAGTTCTTGTTACTACTTTATATTTCTTTATGTTGCTTATAAATCCGTTTGTAATGTCAGCATATGTGTTTGACATAGCGTTCTCTGATCGCAAAAAGCAAATAATTTTTACCTCCATAGGCGGAATTATGCTGACGTCATACATGCTGATTGTTCTTCTGAACATCAAGACTGGTTGGATTTTCCGGTACGATGCGGTGGAGGGATATATACGCGGTCCTTTGAAGAACATTACATACATGTTGTCAGGCTGCTATGGGCTTTGTATCATCATGACGGTTTTTGTCCAGCGTAAATTCATGGCCCGTCGCCTTTTATTTGTATTCCTGATTTATCCGTTTATCTCGCTGTTTTTCGTGGCTATCCAGTTTTTCTTCCCAAAGGTTATACTTACCGGTGTCGCATCGTTCACATCCGTGCTTTTCGCGTATATAACCGTGCAGTCGTATATGATTGAGGTGGATTATCGTACAGGATTGATGCGCGAAAGCAAACTCCGCCGTAGAATTTCCATGCAGAGAACAGGCGGAGTTCTTTTAGTCATGACGATAGAGCGTATGAATATTATACAGTCCAATCTTGATGCAAAAGAATTCGACAGTCTGTTTTTGCAACTTGGAACGCTTCTTCTTTCATTTTTTCCTCGTGATGCGTATATCCTTTCTGTGAACCGTCTTGCTGCAGTTGGTAAGACAATCGATGAGGTGAATCAAAAGAGCAAGAAACTGATTGCGGAGATAAAAAAACTAAATGCACAGTTATTCTCCGTTATCCCGGTTCCTCTTGATTGTCGTTCAGTTGCGCTTGAATTCAAACGTGGTGAGAATGACCTTGATTTCATGATGGATTTGATAAACAACATGCTGAACAAGGAACAGGCTACAAATACTCGTTCTCTCCAGATTTGTGATGAGTCAGTTTTGCTTGATATGGAGCGGAAACGCCAGATTTACAGTATACTGAAACGCGAGCTTACTTTGGATTCAGAGATGTTCCAAGTGTGGTTCCAGCCGATTTATTCAATAAAAGAGAAGAAATTCGTTTACATGGAAGCTCTTTCCCGTCTTAAGAATACTGAGCTTGGTGATATTTCTCCTGCGGAATTCGTTCAGGTTGCGGAAAATCGTGGTCTTGTGGAACGGCTAGGATATGTCGCGTTCGAGAAAATATGCAAATTTATCGCAGAAAACCGTGATGTTGTTGAAGCCGTGTCTATAAACTTTTCTGTCTACCAGATGATGAATCCGAACATTGTGGAGAATGTGCTTAGTACTATAGACAGGTTTGGGCTTTCTCCGTCGAATATCGTGATGGAGATAACGGAAAGCATTTTTATAGACAACTTTGATTTTGTCATGCGTAGTATGCTGACGCTCACGAAAGCCGGCGTAAAATTTTACCTTGATGATTTTGGAACTGGATATTCAAATCTTGCGAATGTTGTTACGCTTCCTTTCTCGACAATAAAAATGGACCGTTCTCTTGTGTTGATGATGGAAGAAAGCGATAAGGGGATGAGCCTTTTTACAGATCTTGTTAATACATTTAAGACGGGGGGCTTTAAGATTCTTGTAGAGGGTATAGAAACCCCTGTGCAGAATGAGCGGGTTGAGAATGCCGGTGTCGATTATATTCAGGGATTCTTGTACAGCGAACCGCTCCCGCCGGATAAGTGCGTGACACTTTTACGGCAGGCAGCGGTATAAGTTACGTCTTTAGGCTTTCAGCATCTGTGCAAGCCAGCCGGTCACTCCGTTAGGTAGCGACTGTTGCATCGGGGTTCCGTCGTCAAATTTCAGGTTGCAGTGCATCGGGTTTATAAGGCAGTGTTGCCCCATTTCTACTCCAAAGTTTATAGATGCTATTCCGTGGTCTCCGTTGTAAACCCACTCCGGCGTAAAAATAAAACAGTGTTTCATGCGCTCCAGTCGTGGTATGCGCGGGGCAATAAGTGTGTTATAGTCGTTGAACTCATCGCGTTTTCCTGTCGCATAAAAAAGCCACACGTCGTTCTTGTCATAGCGGTCCAATGTTGCGTCATCTGAAATATCTGACGTTCCTATCGGGATAAGAGCGTCGAAAAAATCCGTGTAAGCATCGACCATTTTGAAGCACATTGTTGCCCCGCGCGAGTTGCCGAATATCACTTTTTTGGAGATGTGCCCGCCTGCGTGTTTTTCTTTAAACTCAGAGATAAGGTGGTGCACTGGCTTGATGTAGCTGTCATCCCAGCTGTTTTGAATTATGCCGTTCTCGTCGCGGTATTCATTCGCTATCGGAATCAAAAGATATGCCCCTCCGACTGCGTTCTGATATTCGTCTTTTGAATAGAATTCTGCTCCTGCGTAGTTTATGCAAACATCGCCTTCTAGTGCGTTCGACAATCCGTGCATGAATACAAAAACAGGATAATCACAGTTTTTCGGAAAGCCGTGCTCAGTGGGATCAAAATAATAGTATGCCATTCCGCATTTTGCCGCTGTTTCATTCGAGACAGAATTTTCGTTATAGGTGTTTTTTTCAGTCGCAGTCGTTGCGCTCTGCCCGGATAGCGCGAATTGTGCCGCTTCATCCGGTGAGAAACTGAAAAAATCTTTGTGGAACCGCGAGAAATATTCTCCCACTTTGTATGTTGGCTCGTATGAAATAAAAGCTCCGTGCGGAATTTCATCTGCCCAAGGCGGAAGCGGTTTGTCTGTCATTTTTATTCCTCCCATAATTGTGTGATAAATGATATTCAGTTGGGAATTGCAATTCTGAATACCGCTCCATGCGGCTCTGTGTTTTCTGCTGTGATTTTTGCATCTAGCGTGTCCGCGAGTGTTTTTGCAATCGCTAGTCCCAGCCCGGATCCCCCGTTTCTTTTTCGCGCTTCGTCGGCGCGGTAAAAACGCTCAAAAATATGGGGCAACGATTCCTCAGAAATGCCTGGTCCATCATCGCTTTCAGTAATTATAACACCATTTTCCGTTTTTGCCACGTTCAGCACGATATTACATTTTTCACCGGAAAATTTCACACTGTTTGATACGAGTATCGTGAGAATTTGATGAAACATCTCCTCGTCGGTGTTCAGCAAGATTTCATCAATATCAGAATCGTTGTGTTTTACTGTGATTTTTGCGTCCGGTGCGATAGATGCAAACTCTTCTGTAATGCGCGCAAAAAGCTCGCGAATATTTGTTTCGCCAATTTGTGGCTTTATTCGTCCGCTTTCAATGCGTGAAATTTGCAGCAGATTCTGGATTATTGCCTGCATCGATTTCGACTCGTTTTTTATTGCATTGAGTGATTTCTCAAGCTGCTCCGGATCGTTTTTCCCCCAACGGAGCAAAAGATTCGCTTGCCCAGAAATAACTGTAAGTGGAGTGTTCAGCTCGTGTGAGACATCGCTTGAAAACTGCCGCTCTCGGTCGAAATCGGCTTTTATTCGCGAAAAAAGCTCGTTGAACGTGCGCGAAAGCTCGTCTATCTCGTCGTTACTGCCCGTAACAGGCAAAAGCGCGTTGAGTTTTTCCGTCGTCATTGATTGTGCTGCTTTTGTAATACGGACAACCGGGGTTATGGTATTTTTCGTAAGTAAAAAAGAAAGCAGGAAAGACAGAATCAATACAGGAAGAATCATTAGCATTATAGCGGGCGGCAATTTCGAAAAGAGCATCGCGGACGAATTGTTGTCCATGTTCATCGCAACGGCGATTGTTATTTTTGTTCCGTTAAAATCATGAGAAGCCGCATAATACAGAATATCCAGATTCCCATCAAAGAAATAATCTTCCACAATATAGCGGAGCGCCTTGCCGCCGGAATCTTCGAGGATAGGCAAAAATGGGTCATTCGTTGTGATAATTTCTTGTGTTTTAGTAAAATACACTATGTATGTAAGATAGTACGGAATATCTGTCATGGTCACGCCGTTTGATGCAACTGTTGCTTGATTTTGCGGTGTGTTGGTGTATAATGCGTCCAATGTAGAAAAAACAGAAGTTTCCGCGTTTTTTAGTTCGTCTGTTTGGCCGTTTTGCACGAGTGAGCGTACGAAAAGCAGAAACAGAACGGAAAGAGTCATTACGGAGACAGTCAGAATAAACATAAATCTCAGCGAAAGTCGTACTGCAAATGAATGACGCATTCTTTCTCCTTCCAAAAAAATCGTAAAAGCTGGCATCAACCCATTATATAACCGACACCGCGGACTGTTTTTATGTATTCTCCGTCGGTGTGCTCCGCAATTTTTGTGCGCAAATATCCTATATAAACATCTATTGTGTTTTCATCAATAAAATGATCTTTGCCCCAAATTTCATCTATGAGTTTTGAGCGCGAAAGCACTTTGCCCTGATTTTCAAGCAACAATTTGAGAAGCTGGAATTCCGTTTTTGAAAGCTTTATTTCTTCATTGACGATTGTTGCTGTCATCCGGTCTGTGTTCAGTTTCAGATTGCGTAGCGTAAGTACCGATTCTTTTGCTGATGAAAAGCTTATCCGGCGGAAAAGAGCGTTTATCCGGGCAAGCAGTTCTTCTATTTCGAACGGTTTGGGGATGTAGTCGTCTGCGCCCAGATTTAGTCCGTTTATTTTGTCTATGGTTTCGCCCCTTGCTGTTTCAAGAATCACCGGCACAGTGGAAACAGTGCGTATGCGGCGCAAAACTTCAAGTCCGTTCAGTTCCGGGAGCATTATATCGAGCAGAATTAAATCTGGGTTTTCTGAATTAAATTTTTCAAGAGCCTCGCGTCCTGTTTCTGCAAGGCAAGTTTCGTAACCTTCATGTTCCAGCTCTGGAATCACAAAATCAGAAATGCCTTTGTCATCTTCCACAATAAGAATTTTCATTGTATCTCCGTACTTTTCGTGCCGTGCGCGAATTCGCGTGTACTAATGTGTCACATCAATCTGTATTTCAGCCGGTTCCATCTGCGTTCCGTCGTATGAAAGAATGCCTTGCGCCGAAAGTGTAAAAGAGTTGTTTTCAACTGGAATAGTGATTTTTATTGTATCACCCTTTTTGTTAAAAGAGAATCTTGTTCCATCAGGAAGTTGTTTTCCATCTATGAAGAACGAAGTGTGATTGACTGATTTTGGATTTATGCTCTGATTGAATACAATTTCAAGAGTTGCAGTTTTTTCTCCATCTTTTTTGCATTCTGCGCGATTAATGATAAGCGGCTCGTTATCTGAAATTGTGCGTGCTCCTCTATAATACATAAGATTATCTGCGTTATGCGGAGGCATGCACCCATCTTGATGTGTGTCTGGCCGCGCACTTTCTTGCGGCAGCGTTTCTGCATCGTACGGAGGCGGCAGTTTATCGTCTTCTTTATGGATATGCGGTGATCCAGCCGGTTCTCCGCGGTGAGAAGGTTCTCTTTTATCAAAATTTACCGACACAATTGCCACAATGATGCAACATATCAGAACAGAAAATATTGATAGTAAAATATAGTGTCGTTTTGGGCGATTCATACAGGAATTATAGAATATCTTGCAAAAAAAGAAATAAAAAAACAGTAAAAGAATTCTAAGAGTTTTCTTAGAATTCTCTTATCTCTGGTTAAAGATTCGTGCCTCTTATTGCTATAGAGTGTACGTAGAAAGCGGCAAACGCAATGGTCCAAAACGGGCAACAGCAGCTGATGTGATTGGTAAACATACTGATGAAGCGCTGACATAAAAGCGAATGTCGCGAACGTGAAACTTTTTAGGAGGACGCTATGAGACGTATCAATATGAAACAAACGGTAAAGAAAATTATGCTTGCTCTTTTATTGAAGCTTGCTGTTTTTGCAACTTTTACAGGCTGTACAAATAGTTTTTCAGGAATGCCGAATTATTTTGGCGGTAGTCAACCCGGTGGATTTGGACAAGTTGTGGAAATTGTCGATGACGGCAGCACAACGGATTATGTAGATACGACAACAGCTGAGGCGAGTTGCGTGGTTGCCGATGACTTGTATGAGAATTTTATTGCTGACGGAACTGTGTACATCTCTTTTAATGGAACTGATGTAACGGCAAAACTCAATGATGGAAGCGAAATTGCGGTTGGCATGGAAGAATCTTCGCTAGGCAAGGTTTCTGACACAAAAATTACAATAGTAAAAAGCGTGAATGTGGAAGCCAGTACGGACTCGGACGGCAACGAAATTGATGAAGCTTCGAACGGTATAGTAATCCAATACAAGGGAACTGGCAAAATAAAGTACGTTCTTTCCGGAACTTATACAGGTACGGTTTTTATAAAGAATAAAAAAGCTGATGCGGCTGTCATTCTGAACGGTGTGAATATTACTAGTGATTCTGGTGCGGGTCCTGTACTTAGGTTCAGCTCTGAAAAACGGACATTTATTGTGGTAGCGGACGATACTGAGAATACACTTACAGATACTCGTGTACTTAACCAGAGCAGTACGATGTACGATGACAAAAAAGGCTCAGTTTACTCGAAAGGTGCAATTATATTTACAGGAGAGACTGCTGATTCTGATGGCGGATCGGGCGAGAGCGGTACGGCTGGTACACTGAACATAATCAATTCCGGCTACAAGCACGCCGTTTATGCAAAAGATTATGTGCGCATCGCAGACGGAATCGTGCTTAATGTGACCGTTGACAGCACTACGGGAAGAGATTGTATCCGTGCGCTGAACGCGGTTATTGTGGATGGCGGAGACATCAACCTTACGGGAAAAGGAACGATTGAAGATGACGAGAGCGTTGGAATTAAAGTTGAGGGCGAGGATGCTGATGAGGACGATTTAACCGTAGAATACACAAATGGAGCTGGGTTTGTAATCATAAACGGCGGAAAACTCACGATAAACACTGTTGCGAAAGGAATTACAGCGCACTGGAAATCAGCATCGTCGGTGATTGGTGACAGCAGCTACACAGCGACGGCGAACAAGTCGCTTTTGTGCGGTAATTATTTGAACGGAACGACTGCAACAACACCGAATCCGTTTGTGGAAATAAACGGTGGCATCATCAGCATAAAGACTACAGGCGAACCGTATGAAGGCCGTACAGACAGTGATCCAAGCTGTTCTCCGGAAGGAATTGAGGCAAAAGCTGATTTAACTATCAACGCAGGAACAATCACACTTAGCTGTACGGATGATGCAATGAATGCCGGTGGAAACATAACGATAAACGGTGGTGCGATCTACGCATACAGCCGTTCGAACGATGCTATCGATTCAAATGGCACAAACGGAAGTACGATAAACGGGGGCGTGGTTGTTGCGCTCGGTCTTAATACACCAGAATGTGCATTTGACTGTGACCAGAATCCGTTCAAAATTAATGGAGGCCTTGTTGTGGGACTTGGTACGAGCAACTACACAGCTCCTACAAGCGGCAATCAGAGTACGGTCGTTCTTGGTTCATCGAGCTATGGAAACGCAAATACTACAGTTGCGGTTGTAGATGAAAACGGAAACCCGGTATTTGTGTACACGCTACCAGCTGCTACAGGTGAGGTGATGGTACTTTCTTCTCCGAACCTTGCGACAGGTTCCACATACACAGTAAAAACTGGCGTTACTGTAACGGGCGGTGTACGTTTCCATAACCTTTACACAACGCTCCCGACACTTTCCGGCGGAACTTCTTCACTCAGTGATGTTTCAACGACAAGCTCCAACAAAGTCTACACTGATTCGAGCTCAGGAAGCGGCTTTGGCGCAGGCGGAATGGGTGGGCCCGGAGGAATGCAGGGCGGCAACGGCGGTTTCGGCGGAAGACCGTAGATTAATTGAAGACTACTTAATATACGATACATATAAAGCTACAAGGCTAAAGGAGTAACTATGAAGAAGATTAGATTATTTACAGCGATTTTGATTGCAGTTTGCTTGCTTGCATCTGCATGTGCATCCGGTAGCAGCGGAAAGTCTGGTAGCGGACAGAGCGTTTTCGGCGGCGAACAAAGAGGAAATCCGCCCGAAAGACCAGACGGCGATATGGGATTCCCCGGTGAAATCAGCTCATCCGGCACAACTGTAGTTGTTGAAGGCGCTGACAGCGTGACATACACGTACAAAACCGCGAAAGGCATTACAAAGACTTACTACGCCAAATATCTTGTGGACGGCACGACGCTCGATCTTACAGACGAAACGATTGAAGCTACAAGCTCAAACGAGATTGCAGTCCTTGTTGTGAACGGCGGGACAGCGAATCTTACGAACTGCACTATTATTAAGGGCGGAGACGGAGCCGGTGCTTCAAGAGACGACGATTACAATTTCTACGGAATAAACAACGCAGTAGTTGTTTTGGGCGAAGATTCAACAGCAACACTCTCGGGCTGCACAGTGAACACAACGGGCAAATACGCAAACGCAGTTTTTGCCTCAGACGGTGGAACAGTTGAGATAAAAGACGGAATAAACATAAGTACTACATCAAGTTCTGCTCGCGGATTATTTGCTTCTTACGGTGGCACTGTTATAGCGGCGGACGGTGACGTGCATATCTCTACACAGAGCATTCACTGCGCAGCCCTTGCGACAGACAGAGGCGGGGGAACAGTAATCGTCGGTACTTCGGAAAACGCAAAACCGAGTACTTTAAGCACTGTCGCCGAGGACTCTCCTTGCATTTACTCAACAGGAACTATCAAGGGTTACAATATCACTGGAACTTGTACGAACGGTCAGACAATTGTTGTTGAGGGCAAGAATGAAGTTGAGCTTACAAACTGCAACCTTACTGGAGGAAGAACAGAACAGGGCTGCGTAATGCTTTACCAGAGTTCCAGCGGAGATGCTGCCGACGAGGACGCTTCTGCAACAAAGTCTTCGCTCTCGATTACAAACTGCACGTTTACGGCAACGAACGGCGCGGATATGTTCGTGGTGACGCACACTACAGCCGCTGTCACAATAAACGGATGTACTTTCAATGGACTATCTGACGGACAGAACTTGATTTCCTGCAAGAAAATACGGTGGGGAACAGGAGCGTATCTTACAGTGACCGCGCCAGACGAAACGCTTTCTGGAACTGTTTACACCGGTGACAGCACATCAAAGGCAACAGTGACTTGCGGAACTTCCAAACTGACAAAAGCAAGCGGCAGTGCAGGCACAATAACAGTAAACGGAACAAAACTCTAGCACAGGCTGTCAGCGAGAGCAACTACTTTGAAGCCCGCCTCTACGAGCATAGCTCTCCGGGAGACTCACTAACGACAGTCCACTGGATTGTCGTTCCCCTGCGCATTGAAACGCTTCGCTGGCAACGCGCAGGGGCGCTCCCTAGGGGGGAGCGGAAACCCGGAAGCACGCTTGCGTGCGCATGGGTTGAAGCGAGGGGGATTCGTCCCCCTTTGCCTATTTATTATTCCTTTCTTTAAGATATTCTATCGCATATTCAAGCTGATAATCTGGGACTTCTTCGTCGGTACTCGTCATAATGAGTGCGGCTTCCAGTGTCAGCGGAATCTTTACATCAAGCGGCAGCGTGCATGTGCGTGTGTCGTCCGTGTCGATAAACCTCGTGCCATCGGGGTTGTACCGCCAGTTCACCGGGTATCGGATTTCGCATATACTTTGCGAAAGATAGCTGTCTCCGCCTGTTGTCTGGCAAGAGCAGTTGCTTGATGTCATTCCCATTACAGTGACGTTCGGGCAGTTTCCAAGGACTTTAACAAGATAGTCGCCCGCGCTCAGACAAAAAGCATCCGTAAGAAGGACGACCTGCAAATCGCTGAAAGAACCGCCTGCTTCCACGTACTCCGTCTGCAGAGGCTTGAAATCGCCGTTGATGCACGAAACTTCCATGCCTGTAGGGAATCTTTCCGTTGTAAAAAGGCTCGCCGTTTCGTTTCCCATTGCGGGAAACCCCCCGTCGTTGTGCCGTGCGTCTATAATCAGTTTTTTCATTCCCTGCTCGCGCAGTTCCGTAAGCGTTTTTGTGAGTTTGCGTTTTACTGCCGGATATTTCCCTGTAAGATACGAAAGATTATCAGTCAGGATAAAATTTGATTCGACAAACCGGAGCATATACGCAGTGTCATCGTTTATCATTATTGTATCAAGATTTTTATCAAGCCAGTATGCGTTTGAGCGAAGCACGCTAAGAAGATTCAGATACGTGAATTCCAAACGGTCTATTCCGTAACCAAGTGCTTTTACCTCGATTTCAGTGTATTCACCGGAGTCCGCGATAAAACCGACGTATGCGGGCGAGCGTTTGTCTGTGTTGTTCTCAACTGTAAGTGCCATAAGAAGTTCCATCGGAATGCGGCCAGGATCTTTTATTTCCACGATTTCGCCAGTGTCACTTTTGATGAATCGTGATGTTCGTGGCTCTATTTGTGCAAACGAAAGAATGCGCTCCGCTGAATCGAGCGGGTCGTTTATTCCGCGGGTAGCAAGCCATACCGGGCGGAAAAAATCTTCATTCTCTTTTACAGGCCACGTCACAAACTTATAGATACATTCAGTTTCTGCCGCAGCCTGCGCCACAGGTTTCCCGTTCCACATGACAATTTCTGTTCCGTTGTGGATTCCCGCCTCACATGCAGGCGTTTCAGGACTGCAGCTAACGGCGATAAATCTTCCGTCGTCAAGTTGCACCATTGAAAAGCCATAATCGTTGCCGGAAAGCAGCATTACGCCGCGCCAGAACGATTCTGTGCTTGGCATGGCTCTTACATGTCCGTCGAAAAAGTAGTATGTGTAAGCGCAGGCTGCGGCATAAAGAAGCCCGTCGTCGTTCGTTTTTTCCGCCTGCTCCACGACCGGCAGAAACTTGTCGCGTAAGGCGGGGATGTCTATCTTTTTCCAGTCTGTGAGCGAGTAGTATTTTTCCATGTCTTCGGTCATGGCAATGAACGATTCTGTATAAGATTTATGTGAGTGATTCCTGAGCGCGCTGCTCCATGCCATTGGATAAATGAGCGTGTGCAGAAGTGCCGCGACCGCAAAGATGACTGTGAACGGCGGAAATATTTTTCTTGTTATGCGGTTCAGGTCGCAAATCGGAAGGAGTGCTAGCAATGCGGCGGCAAGGTAAAAAATGCCGTAATAATGCCATGTCGCCCACGAGTTGCCGATGAACCGGGCTGCAATAAAGTGGATGAAACACGCGGCGAAAGGAATGACGCAAAGAATTATGTGCAGAAATTTTCTTTTTCTGCGGAAAAGTTTGTTTGCTTCGTAGTATGAGTCTTTTATCGGTTCCAGCCCGTTTGTTTGTGGTTCCTGTATGTCCTGGACGAAAACCTTTCGCCGCAGAATCACAAGGACGACTGCCGCTGCTACAACGAAAACTGCAAACGATACTGTCACTGGATCCTGAGAAAATAGCCGCAGATAAATCATATCGAACATAATGTTCATTTACATCCTTGAATTGGCACTTTTTGTAAAAGCAACATTCCTTCTGCGAATTTTATCAGTCCGTCCTCGTCAAACTCTATTTCTTTCCAAGGAGACTGTTTTTCTCCATAAATCTCAACTTCTTCGTTTGTGTTGATATAGTACTTTCCGTCAACAGCTTTCCAATCCTGTGTCTCACAAACACCCTTGACCATTGTTACAACATTGCCGTCAGATGTGAATTCAATATTCATCTCAAAGAAAGTCAAAGCTTCCGAATACGTCTCGTCATCTATTTTTCCTTCAGCTTTCTGCCTTTCCAGTTCTTCTTTTGTACGCATCTCGAAAGTCTCAAAGTTCATCACCTTCACGACTTTGTAATTACCGATAATGTCTGTCATCGATTGGTCAGACTCCATATCACCGATGTCCTGCGTTTTCGTGATTGTTCCTTCTGCTGTTTTTTTCATTACTACCGAAAGATTCTCTATCATGAACGAAAGCTGACCGTTCTGAACGTTCAAAGTCTCCGCATAGTTATTGAATTCATCTTCTGGAACTTCGAACGGATTGCTCAAACAGTAGTGATATTCATTGCTCCCGGTCTGTTCCCAAGTTCCGTATTCCTCTTTTCCAGAGAAAGCATCGCTTACTACTATAGTATGATCCTCAAAAAACTCGAACGAAAAAGCTGAAAAATCTGTTCCGTCGTCTGACTTGAATTCACAGGCAGGAATATGAGTTGAATCTGAAGAAAATGTATTCACCAAAAAATCGGCTTGCCAAGTGCCGACAATAAATTCCATCCCATATTTCAACTGTTGTTCATCCAAATCCATTTTCAAATCTCCTGGTACTATTCGTGCGATAGCTTTATATAAAGTTTAGCACGAAAAATCAAGCTTTCAAGACAAAAATACCATGAAAAATAACTTGTTCAATAAAAAATTATGAAAAATCGCTTTTGTATAATCTTTGGAATATTTAAGTTGAATCGTAGAGAAAATCAATATATCATAAAAAATGTATTCGCTCAGTTTTATTATGTTCTTTGAGACTTCTGTCATGCGAAAAATCATTTGGAAAGGTTTGTATGGATTTTCAGAAATTTGTTGATGGTTTTAAGACAATGACCTGCATTATATCTGTGGAGAAGTTTCCAGACGGTTCTTATGGAAACATCCGCATAGTTGCAGGGAACAAGGCCTATATTGAGTCTATAGAGGGCTCTCCGTACACTCCGAAAATGCTTACGAACAAATTCATTCCGAACAGCGATTACCAGCTTTATTTGCAAAAAGATCTTAATTTCGAGGATTTTTGCTACCGCTGCGCCATTCTTAAACAACCGCTTCATACATACGTGCATCCCGATCGGTTCGATTTTTGGTTCAATATTTTTATGCTTCCTTTGGATTGTGATGAAGAGAACATCTGTTACTGCACGTATTCGCAGGAACTTTCACGCGAAGCGGATACTTCTCAGATGTCGAACCTTTCTCAGCAGGTTGCGTCCGATGTCCTTAATTCTTGCATAAAAATGCGGGGTTCCGAGGATTTTAAGACGAAAATGGCAGAAGTCATCAAAGATATAAGGGTGATGTGCCGCGCGAAATATTGTTTCATCCTGCAGATGGATTATACAAACCGGACTTGTTCTCTTTTGGGCGAATCCATGTTTTCGGAGCCGGAAATGGCGCGGAATCTTTCATGGTTTTGCTTCGATTTTTTTGATATAGCTGATTCGTTTGAAGATACAATTGCCGGGAGCAACTGCCTTATCATCAAGAATAAGCACGATATGGAATTCGTAAAGGAGCGTAATCCGATATGGTATGATTCGCTTCAAAAATCAGGCATTGAACGTATCGCGCTGTTCCCGATAAAAAAGGGCGACGAACTTTTGGGATATATATGGGTAACGGAATTCGATGAGGACGATTCTGTCCGTATTAAATCTACTTTGGAGCTTACGACGTTTTTTGTCGCATCGGAAATTCACAATCATCAGCTTTTTGAGAAACTTCGCATCCTAAGCACGATGGATATGCTTACAGGTGTTTTCAACAGAAACGAAATGAACAACCGCGTTTATCAGCTTGTTTCTGAAAACGATGAGCAAAAAACTTCGCTCGGTGTTGTTTTCACTGACCTTAACTGCTTGAAGCAAGTGAATGACAACAAAGGTCATGATGCCGGTGACACGCTTCTTAAAAATGCCGCTTCCATGCTGAAAATTGTGTTTGGCGGAAGCGAAATTTTCCGTGCCGGCGGTGATGAATTCCTTATCATGATACGCGGTTCTACGCGAAATGAGATTGAGCAACTTGTCGATCAGCTTAAGAAACAGTCGGATGCGTCCGGTGCTGTAAGTTTTGCAGTAGGCTACGAGTTCGTTGAGGACAGCCGCAATGTTCGTATCGCTATGAAAAGTGCGGATGAAAAAATGTACGCGGATAAAAATCAATTCTACAAAGATCGCCCCGGGAAAAAACGGCGGTAGTTCCGCGCAATCTCTTCAAAAATCCCACGACTGTAGAAACTTGCGCCCCCAAAAATTCGCTTTGCGCAGATTCTGCGCATCTTGCCGCACATTTCCGCAAATTCGCACAAAACCGCATCACGCAAAAAACAGCTCCCCAAAAAATTGAATAAACCTGTTGACATTAGTTTGATATAAAACTATACTCACGACTATGAAACAGTTTGATATAAAACATTTTTTAACAGTAATTTGTGCGTGTGCTGCTTTACTCGTTTGCACACTCAGTATCACAGCATGTAAAACAGAAAAAGCAACAGCAGAATCAATCGCAGTATTTGTTCCAGGTGTCGTTTCAGGAAGCCCTGTCTATGAAATGCTCGTAAGCGGCGCTGAAAAAGCCGTAGCCGACTTCAACGCAAAAAATCATGCAGACGGAAAAAACGCCGTTAAATGCACGATTATCGAAGCTGGAACGAACCAGTCGGAATGGAGCGGCAAACTTACAGCACTCGCTTCATCCGGTGAATACACGATGATTCTTTCATCAAACCCGTCACTTCCGGACCTTGTAGCACCGCTTACAACACAGTTCCCGAACGTAAAATTCGTTCTTATGGACGCTTTCCTCGAAGGAAACACTTCGGTTGCAACAGTACGCTACAATCAGCGCGAGCAGGCTTTTATGGCTGGTTACGCAGCGTCTCTCGTTTCCGCTTCCAAAATGGAATACGCAAATGCGGCTCATAAAATTGCACTTGTTGCGGCTCAGGAATATCCTGTAATGAACAACATAATTCTGCCATCATACATTGAAGGCGCAAAAGCCGCTGTTCCTGATACAGAAGTTGAGTTCGTCGTAGTCGGAAACTGGTACGATGCTTCAAAAGGCATGGAGCTTTCAGAAGCACTTTATAACGCCGGAACTGACGTTATCCTCCCGATTGCAGGCGGCGCAGCTCAGGGCGTTATTTCCGCGGCAGAAAAATTCGGTTTCTACATCGCATGGTTCGATGACAACGGCTTTGCAAAAGCCCCAGGATACGTAATTTCAAGCACGACAATGGCTCAGGACAAAATGTCGTATGAAATGATGACTAAATACCTGGATAAATCGCTCAAGTTCGGCACCGCCGAGACAGTCGGCATCAAAGAAGGATACATCTCGTTCATCGAGGACGACCCACTTTACATCTCCTCTGTTCCAGATGAAGTCCGAGCCGTGACATCAAAGGAATACGCGCTCATCAAAAACGGTGAGCTACTCCTTCCTTCACCGCAGTAATAAGGTGTAGGCGCGTAGCCCCCTTAGTTTCCCGGCTTTCCGCAGCGCGGTCCGGCGGTGACTGAAGACACCGCCGGACTTGCCTCGGTCTTTCATCCCTCTGGCAACTGCTCCAATCCGGCGCTTGCCTTTTTGTTATCTATCAACTATTGTCTTTTTTATGGCGATTCTCTCCATACGTAACGTTTCCAAAAGCTATCCTCGCAAAAAAGTACTAGATTCCGTCTCTCTTTCGTTCGAGGGCGGGCGCATGTACGCTCTTTTAGGCGAAAACGGAGCCGGAAAATCAACGCTTGCGTCTGTGCTTACCGGCAACTTGCGCCCAGACTGTGGAGAATTTCTTTTAGATGGAGTCACAATCGATGCAAATCCGGCAGAAACTTGCCATATCGCTGCCGTAAGCCAAATACCGGAGCTTGTGAACAACATTTCCGTTCTGGACAATTGCATTTTAGGCGCAGAACCGACCGGACGCTTCGGTATTGTAAGGCGCAACTCAGCTCGTAAAGAACTTGAGTCTTTGTGCGAAAAGTGGAGCACAGGGCCGGTTCTGGACAAAAAAACGTATTCGCTTACGGCGCAAGAACGGTTTTATGCCGCATTCCTTTCTACCCTCTACCGAAAGCCTTCTTTTCTTATTCTTGACGAGCCTTCCGCGACTCTTTCTGGCACAGAGCGAAAATCTCTTTTTGAAAAACTCCGTATCGCTGTCGCTGACGGGCTTTGTGTCATTTTCATAACGCACGACATCGAAGAAGCCGTTCTTTATTCGGACACGGTTTATGTTTTGCGCGACGGAGTAGTATCGGCACAGTTTGAGACCTCATCGTTAAAAAAAGAAGGCGCAGAAGAATCTATCAAGAAAATATACTCCGCGATGTTCAGCGAAATAAACGCAGATGAGGTTTGTGAACCCGACGTTGTTTCAGGTACACCAGCTATGGACGATGTGGCACCCACCCCGAACGACGACACCGCTGCCCCCTATCTGGCAAGCGACACTGCTTCTACGGTAGGCGACGAAGTTCTCTGCTTCCAGAACGTCTCTGCATACCCGTTCCGCAAAGCCGCTCTTCACGATGTCTCTTTTGCCGTGAAGAAAGGTATGGTTACTTGCATAACAGGACAAAAAGAATCCGGGCTTGATACACTTGAAGACATCGTGACAGGCATGAACGATTTTCCGTGTGACGGCAAAATTATTTTCATGGGCGCAGCGCATAACCGGCTTTCACCTACATTACTTCGAAAAAACGGAGTAGGAATTGTGCCGTCAGACAAGACAAACAGGGCTTCGTCGCCGCTCTTATCCGTCCGCGACATTCTTACAACTTGCTATAATAAAGAAAAAGATATAATAAAGCTTTCCGGTGTCGATATTCTGCCTGATGAACCGGTTACAAACCTTTCTGGTGGAATGCTCCAGAGCTTAGTAATAGAACGCGAGCTTTTTTCCGCGGACGGACAGCCTAAGCCGAGTTTGCTTATTTTCGCGAATCCTGTATACGGACTGGATAGAAAGCGGACATCAGCAATAATAAAGAGGATCAAAACAGAAGCGGGGAAGGGTGCGGCTGTTCTTGTACTTGCAGCAGAAGGCTCAGAAGTCGTAAAACACGCAGACGTAACGTATCATCTTGTGTCGGGAGTCCTTAAAAAAAGCGATTCCAGCGCAACAGCTTCAAAAACTGCAAGTCACGTAAAAGCCGGCACTGCCACAGATCAAGCAAAAATAGCGACAGTTGCCCCCACCACACAAAGCGAAAGCGAAAAATCTGCGCCGAAACACAAAACACAGCGCAAAAAGGTTTTCATCGCTTATCCGCAATACGCGCTTCTCGCAGGATTCATAGCCGCAGGCGGGCTTATCCTTCTGATGGCAAAAAATCCGTGGCAAACGCTGCTCTCGTTTTTTACCGCGCCGGTTTCATCGGCTTTTTTTACCGGAAACTGGCTCAACACAGCGACTGTGCTTCTTGCGGCGGCGGCGGGGGCCTTTGCTTCTATTACGGCAGGCTCAATAAACTTGGGCGGCGAGGGGCAGGTTTATGCCGGCGGCTTTGTTGCTGCTATTCTGCTTGGTTATATTCCAGAGCTTCCTTTGGGGGCCGCCGTGCTCGTGCTGCTCCTAACCGCCGTTTTGTCCGCCGCCGCCGGTGCCATGATGACGGCAATTCCTGCAGTTCTTAAAATACATAAAAATATAGAAGTTTTATTATCATCTTTCCTTCTTTCCGGCGCGGTGATTCCCTGCATCGACAGTGCGATAACGAACGTTTTCCGCGCGAAAAATGGCAATCTTCTTGCAACACCGTTCCTTGCTGAATGTTTCAGGCTTCCTCAGATTCTTAAGCCTTCGTCGCTCAACATATCAGTTTTCATGGTACTTGCTGTTGTTGCTTTTCTTATTTTTATACTCGTCAAAACAAAAAATGGCAGAATCTTCCGCATATCAGGAACGTCTCCTGCCTTCGCAAAGCTCAGCGGCTTCAACGTGAACCGTAATTTTATGTCTGGAATGCTCATTTCCGGTGCTTTCCACGGATTATGCGGCTTTTTGGCAGTGACTGGCACGCATTTTACATGTCACTCAGGCTTTTACTCCGGTTTCGGTTGGAACGCGCTCACGGCAGCCCTTATTGCCGGTAACAATCCTGTTATGCTCATTCCGTCAGTCCTTGTGCTTTCGTTCATTTACACTGGCTGTGAAAGAACTGTTCTTACCGGCAGCATGAACCCGGACATGACGTACATAATTCAGGCTGTAATTCTTCTTTTCGTTACGGTCAGCCACACGAAAACACATTTTGGCAAAGGAAGAAAAGCATGAGAATCATTTTGAATATCTTAGTTTCTTCTGTTCCTCTAATGCTTGCCTCCGCCGGTGCGTTAATCAGCGAATACGCCGGTGTGCTTGCGGTTTTCATTGACGGAATAATTAATTTGTCGGCTTTTCTTACGTTTCTTTTTGCGTATTGTACCGGCAACACGTTAGCCGCCTGTCTGCTTTCCGGGCTTTGTGCGGCAGCAGTTTCTGTTCTCGCATCGGTGTATACCGAAAAAACAGAATCAAATCCGTTTGTCACAGGAATTGCGCTAAACTTATTTTCTGCCGGATTCACGTCCGTATGTTCGTCTGTCGTTTTCAAAACAAAAGGAGTTCTCTCTCCGGCGATTTTGAAGGCGAACTTTAATTTTGCAGAAGGTCTTTTTCCAACAATTTCAAACGGAACATCGGTTTTCGCCCTTTTCATACCGACGCTTGTTTGTGTATTATTTCTTTTTCCTGTAATGAAATATACAAAATGGGGGCTTAGACTCGTTGTCGCCGGAAGTGACCCGAAACTCCTTAAAAAGAAAGGAGTGAATCCGGCTTTTTACAGATGCTCGTCGTGGCTGCTTGCAGCAGTTTTTGCGTCCGCCGCGGGTTCTGTCCTTACATTGCGTCTTTCGTCTTTCGTGCCAAACATCAGTTCCGGGCGCGGCTGGATTGCGCTTGCGGCAGTTTTCCTTGGAAGGCGGAATGTCTTTGGGGTGATAGCGTCATCGCTCCTGTTCACAGCAGCTGGATACGCGGCGGACAGCATTCAGACAGCCGCAGGGGTCTCATTTATCCCGCCGTCGGTGCTTCCGGCTCTGCCGTACATAGCGGCAATCGCGGTGTTTTTCTTCGGAAAAAAGCCGGTGAAGTCACAAAAACGCAGCCACGCAATTAAGAATTGAAGTACGCAAGAAGGTCATCATCGTTGTCGGGTTCTGTCGTGAATGTTTTTTCTGGCTCTGTTTTTTCGGTGTTGTCGCCAAAATTTGCAGCATTCGCGAATGCCACGTTTTGTTCCAGAATGCTGCCAGTAACCACGCCACTCGTTTCGCCATCTTTTCCGTTGGAAAGCCCATTAATTTCGGTTTCTGAGCTGTCAGCGGCTTCTCCTGTATCACTTTCCGAATCGGATGTTATAAATGCCGAAAGTTCTTTTGAAAGATTTTTCATGTTGGTGCTTGACTCTACACTGAGTTCGCTAACCTGGAGCATCTTCTCAACAATGTCGTTTGCGCCTGTGCGAATCTCGTTGACACCCGTCTTTGACTCCGAGAATATGCCATGCATCTGCGCCATCGCTTCTGAAACCGCCATCTGCTGTGTGTTAAGCTGGTCGCATTGTCCGCTTATCTTTGAAGCGGTTGAAGCAACGGAATGAGTTCGCTTGTCTAATTCGTTTATTTTTTGGTCAACGGACCGCAAATCTTCTGTAATGTCATGGAGTGAATTGCTCATATCCTGCGCCTGTTCACTTACCCGTGCAAAGGCATCTGCCGCAAGACTGCTGGCTTTATCGGCATTCTTTACTTTTTTCACTATCGCGTTGATAGAAGCTGCTATTCGATGTGAGTTATCAGCTGTTGATTCTGCCAAATTGCGGATTTCTTCAGCAACAACCGCGAATCCTTTTCCGGCTTCACCAGCATGTGCGCTCTCTATTGCCGCGTTCATAGAAAGAATGTTCGTCTGTTCGGCAACTCCGTTTATAATTTCGATAATGTCACCAATCTCATCGAGCTGACTAGTAATCTCGTTGAGCAGATCTGTAGTCGCGCTGATTTTGCTGTCACCGTCCGTAACGAACTGCTGTATACGCTCGGCATTCTGCGATTTTTCTATTGATGTGTCGGTTATTACCGTGACGAGTTTCGCCATCTTTGTTATGTCTGCAGAGTTTTGCGAAATAGAGTCGAACTGCTGCTGGTTGTCTACGACAAGAGCAAGCGCGATATCGGACATTTGCATCAGTTTTTCCATGGAGCTTTTTACGGCTTTTTCAAGGAGCTCGAACTGCCTGTTCAAAGACTCTATGCTCGTTCGTATCTGATGTGTGGCAGCCGCTGTCTGTGTGGCGGCTCCTTCGTATGTGTTCCCGAACTGCACTGCGATAGCCGCACCATGCTTAACATCCTGCAAAATGCTGTCGAGTGTAGAAACAGTTTCGTGAAGATCGCGCGTAAGGTCGCCTACCTCATCTTTTCTGTTGTCAGAAAGCTTTACTGTAAAGTTTTTGTCAGAAAGCTTTTTGGAAGCATCGCGCAAAGTCATTATACGCTTTGTTATTTTTCCTGTTGCGGCTCTTGTTAAGAAAAATGCTGTAATCGAGGATGTCACGATAATTATGAGAGTCACTACCAGAAACTGATAATATTTTTCCCAGCAAAAGCTGCTGAGACCTTCGCAGAGTTCTGTAAGCGATTTGTTGAAAGTATCATTTATGTAGACTATGTTTTTTTGAGTTGTAGATATATTGTATATTGCATTGTCTAGAACTGATGTGTCGCGCATGCCTTTAAGCTGCTTGACACCTTCCAAAAGGCCGTTCACTTTTACGGTGAGTTTTATAGCTGGATCGATGTTGTTATTTGTGATAATTTCGTTGTACTGTTTGGAAAGATCGTCGAAACTCGGTTGGATGTAGTTCCATGTTTTTATTACGGACGAAAGTTTTTCTTCTAGCTCTTCATCGAGCCGTTCCATAACGATAGGATTATTAAGTTCCTCAAATATGATGTTTGCTTGTTCCCTGAGCGATTCCCAATTGGTTGAAACATCGTCGTAAACGAACTGCCGTGCAAAAATAGCGTCGCTGTAGGAAACAAGCTTGTGAACGATAGTATCTGCGTTTTTTGCAGTTGACTCGTAGTCACGGAGCTTCATTATCTGCATGAAGCTCATGAACATAAAAACACTTATGGAGCAAGCGATTATAAGGAGCGAAATAATAATCGTTTGGAATTTTGCGTTAAGTTTCATCAAACCCTTCCATATAGCTTTCTATTTTAAAGTTATTCTTCGATGAGTTAAGCATATAGCAAGAACTTGAAAAAATAAACTGAAAAAACGCCCAATTCTTAACGTTTCCTTAATTTTTTTTCTCCTTGATTATCACATTCTCCAAATTCTCTTTTTCGTTCAGATAATTCCTAGAGGAATCAGTACGACAAGCAATACCGCGACGCTTCCCCAAAGGATGATAAGAAAGCGTTTGCGTTTTGCAGGAGCCATGTCTGGAACATAGTTGCTCGCCAAAAAGAATGGAACGTATGTCGTTATGAATACAGGAATAACGCCCCACCATTTATAAACCCAGATAAAAGAATGATTTGATGTTCCAGCGAGGAACGATTCGAACAAAGCAAAAAGAAGTGCCATCTCAATAGCGACAACGAGTTTGCAGCTTATACCTTTCTTTCCGTTCTTGGTGAAATATCTTTTGGTGCGGTCTTGGGGCATCATCCTGAATGATATTATTCCTGCCAGCGAGAACATCATGGAAAGTTCCCAGCAGACACCGATCAACAGAATGAAAGTCGTGGAATCGTTGCTTACTGACCATAGCGGGTATCCGGAAATATGCCCGATAATCGCGTTCACAATTTCATACAACCAGTGTACGCCATAAAGCGCGAGTCCAGCGAAGACAGCCTCGTAATTCTTTTTGTGGATTTCAGTCCAGTACACATAAAAAACAACTGCAAGTATAAAAATAAACGTCCAGTTGAAGTTTTCGGTACTTCTTACCCTGATGTTATCGACAAGCCCTTTTGCAAAATCGGAGCCGTCTCCCCAGAATTTAAACATATATCCTCCTCTTTTTTACAATCTTGCTGCCTGTTTCCATAAAACGTTTTTGTAACACGACAGCAAAAGCTCAACTGTTTTCAGGATAACATGAAAGTTTTATTCACGCCAGAAAAAGTTTTTTTTAATTTTTGAAAAGCACGGTTTATGAGAAAGTATGGGGGGGGAGTTTTTTCTGTGTAAAATTTTCATTTGATGTAAATGCGGTCTTAAATCTTAAAGAAGCCCTACAGATTTTAAAATCGCCACATCATTAAGAAGTGTCTGGTCATCTGGGAACTCGGAAAGCCCCTGTTCCAGGATTTTTATTGCTTCTTTGAAATTGCCGCTGTTTGCTTGTGTTACAAAAGCATTATGAATATCGATAATACAGTCGGTGTAGAAAATTTGAGTAGTTTGTTTGAACGTTTCGCTTTCAGGTAACTGAGTTTGTGCCGTAAGCGAATCCTGGTAGCCTTCGCGGAATTCGCAGTTATTCATGCGTTCTGTCAGAATTATTAGCCAAGTGTTTTCCAGTTCTGTTGATAAGCGTTTCCTTTGCGCGGAAGATAAATCAGCTGAGTTTAGCAAGTCATATATAATTTCTGTTTTTTGATATGGCTCAGCTCCATCCGTTTTTGAGGTAATTAGTATTTCCGTAATAATTTCTTGCGATTCCGCAAGTTGCTTTTTCGAGATGTATGGTTTCAGTTTAGAGAAAGATGTATTCGCTAGGTCATAGTTTTTTTCTTGGAAACAAAGGTAAATAAGATTGTTGCATGCGGCATCCATATTATCCTGCAAAGCAGAATTTTTGCCCCATCGTTTTATAAAACTTGCGAACCAGCTTACAATTTCTTCATATTTTGATGCTGGATAAGAATCTAAGTCGATGGATACATCATGTATGTAGGAGCATGGAAATCCGAAAAAATCTTCCTGGATTTGATGTTGCGCAGAAGATTTCTCATTTTTTACAAGGTCATACAGAGCGCCCATACTTGGAATGGCAGAATAATAGTCTCCGCTTTTCTGGTAATCAGCACAAAGATTGTTTGCGACTAACCCGACAAATACTTTGTCGCTCACTTCCTGGCGGTTCTCATAATCTGATGCAGGAACGCTGTAGTACAATTTCATGTTATCACCGTAGTCAATCGTGCCAGTGGTTCCAGAATTGAATCCATATGGATTTGTCGTCTCTACGTCAATGCGGTGTTTTTTGCCTGTCGTTTTGTTTTTGATGTATATGGAGCAGAATGCGTGTTCGGGTGTTTTTTGTCCTCTTACCTCAAGCCTGGCGGCTTTTGCCGCAGCCATGTAGATAAGAGCCGATGATACGCAGTTATAGTAGCCAGTCTCGAAAACTGTATTTATTTTCGATTGGTCTTCATTGTATTCAAAAAGCGTGTTTTTATACAAAAGCATGAGTATTGCTTTTCCACGTTCTTCTTCGCTCATCTGCATGTATTCCGGCGAGGATACTTCTTTTTTTATACGCTCGAATTTCTGGAACGCACGCCGAGCTGTAACTGATGAAAGAGAGCATTCCGAGAACAGAAGAGAAAGTGTGAGAATCTCATCAGCGGTAAGAATTTTATCGGGAGAGTAGCCTAGCTCTTCTTCTGCTGTAAAAAGCGGCTCAATTGAAGGAAACTGGGTTGGAATATCAGATGATGTCAAGGAAACTGAGCGTTGCGATGATGGAATTGTAACAGAGGTATGCTGTGATGATACGATTGCGCTTTGGGCGAATAAATTTACAGAGGCAACAAATAAGATTGCTGCTACGGTTACTAATTTCAAAACTCTCATGGAAAAACACTAAATCATAAAGATACTGTTGTCAACATCAGATGACAATCAAAACTTCTTGCCTATTTTTTTCTTTCCTCTTAAAATCAAAAGCATGTAATTTTTCTTTTTTGAGGAGATAAGAAAAAATGAAAAGAATTATGTTTGTTCTGATAGCAGTTGTGACTTTGTTCTGTACTGTAAGCTGTAAAAAAACAGAAAAGAAAGATGCCGTCAGCGCATTGGAAGGAAGAGGAACTTTTGTCCTCGGTTTGGATGATTCATTCCCACCGCTTGGTTATAGGAATGATAACAATGAAATTGTAGGTTATGATATCGACCTTGCGAAAGAAGTCGCAAAAAGACTTGGTGTTGAGTTTAAGGCACAACCAATCGACTGGGATGCAAAGGAATTTGAGCTTGAGACTGGAAAAATCGACTGTATCTGGAACGGTTTTACAATCACAGAAGAAAGGAAGAATGCACTTTCTTTCACGTTCGCATACTTGAACAATGAACAGGTTCTTGTCGTAAGAAATGACAGCGGAATCAAGACACTTGCAGATATGAACGGCAAAAAGCTTGGTATTCAGAGTGGTTCAAGCGCCCAGGATGCTGTTGATGAAGAAGCTAATAAAGCGTTCAAGGCTGGACTTAAGGAAATCGTTCCATTTAAAGATAATATCACTGCATTGAACGATCTTAAAATTGGTGGTGTAGATGGCGTTGTGATGGACAGTGTTGTGGCAAACTATTCAATCGCACAGACTGGTGAGCCGTTTTATGTAGTTTCAGAGGCACTCGCGAATGAGGCTTACGGAATCGGTTTCAGAAAGAACGAGCCGGAGCTGCGTGACAAAGTTCAGGAAATCCTTCTTGAAATGCAGAAAGACGGAACTATCGCCAATATCAGCAAGGCATGGTTCGGTAAAGATGTAAGCGTAATAGGAAAATAATCCTTTTATGGGCTTTGAAAGATATTTGAAGACACTTCAAGCTATGCTGAGCGGTTCTCTTACGTCGCTTGAAGTGTTCTTTCTTACTCTGATTTTTTCAATTCCTCTCGCGCTTCCAATTGCAATGGGACGCATGTCAAAGAATAAACTTTTATCAGGGTTGGTGAATGTTTTCCTTTTGATAATCAGGGGAACGCCTCTTATGCTCCAGCTTCTTGTCGTTTATTTCGGACCGGGGCTTTTTATAAGGTGGCTTGTGAATCTTGGCTATGCCGTGAACTTCAGCTGGAACCGATTTGCAGCTGCAATTATCGCTCTTTCAATAAATTATGCGGCATATTTCGCAGAGATTTACAGAGGTGGGATAGAGTCTATTCCAAAAGGTCAGTATGAGGCTTCAAAGGTCTTAGGATATACATCCGGGCAGACATTCTTCAGGATTGTTCTGCCTCAGGTTGTAAAACGAATTGTACCTGCTATGGGAAACGAAGTAATTACTCTTGTAAAGGACACAGCGCTTGTCTCTGTAATTGGTGTTTCCGAGCTTCTTATGGTCGCAAAGGAACGGCAGGGAGCTTTGTTCAGTTTTATTCCATTGTTTTTAGCAGGTATATTCTATTTCGTAATGAACTGGATTGTTTCTTTTGTTTTCCAAAGATTAGAAAAGAAACTTGCCTATTATAACTGAATTTTGCTTGTGGCGAGCGTAATTCCGCAGCGAGACTTCTTATAAGCTTGGTTGTAAATCGCTGCGGATATTTGAATACTTGCGTTAGGAAAAAATATGTCTGAAATTATCACAGTTGAGAATTTGAAAAAGTCATTCGGAAATCTTGATGTTATAAAGGGAATTTCGTTTTCAGTGCAAAAAGGCGAGGTTCTTGGAATAATCGGGCCGAGCGGTTCAGGAAAATCGACTATTTTGCGTTGCATTTCACAGCTTGAAGACGTTACGGATGGAACAATCAAGATTTGCGGAGAAACGCTCGTTGAGAATGGTATTTATTCAGACAAGGCAAAACGCCACGCAATAATCCTTAAAAGCGGACTTGTATTTCAGAATTTCAACCTTTTTCCGCATTATTCAGTTCTAAAAAATGTTGCCGACCCGCAGATACGTGTGCTGAAAAAAAGCAGGCACGAAGCGGAAAATGTCGCGATGGAGCTGCTGCATCGGATGGGACTTGAATCTAAAGCGGGAGCATATCCGTGTGAGCTTAGCGGAGGGCAGCAGCAGCGCGTTTCCATTGCGCGTGCGCTTGCGTTGAAGCCCGAAGTCCTTCTTTTTGATGAGCCGACATCCGCGCTCGACCCGGAGCTTACAGGCGAGATTCTTGCTGTAATAAAAGAGCTCGCTGCTGAAAAAATGACAATGGTTGTAGTCACTCATGAAATGGCCTTCGCGCGGGATATTTCCAGCCATGTCATCTTTATGGACGGTGGTGTAATCGTGGAAGAAGGTTCCCCTGAAGACGTGATAAACAATCCTCAGGTTGAAAGAACACAGTCGTTTTTGTCCAGATTTTCGAATAAATAATAGAAATGATTTTTATATCGTTGCTACATGAGAAGGAAAAGAAAAAAATCTTGACATACATATATAATATATGTATGTTATAACTATGGCAGTACATTTAAGAAAAAAACCGGTTACGGTTTATTTACAGGAATTAAAGTATCTCATGTTTCAGCAGATGGCTGTAGCCCAGAATCGTAAAGCGGCAGAATTGGTCCGAGAGGCAATGGATGAGTATATTCAAAACCATTCGAAGCCAAAAAAAACTCTTGAAGAATGGCAGCCTGTTTCGCTCGGCGGAATAAAACCGGGTGCTCAAGACTGGCTTTCAAAAGACTATCAGGACGAAATGCTTGGGAGCGCATCTTGGTAGGAATCGACACAACTTTTCTTATAGACTTGGAGATTCTGGATTCGCCGCGCCACAATGGTGCTGTAAAGCTGTTCGAGAAATGGCTTAAAGAAAAGCATTCAGTGCTTGTCATTTTTAATCAGACTTTTCTTGAATTCCAGCATGTTATAACGGATTCACGCCGGTTTGTTTCACCGCTTACAATGGAGCAGGCAATTGAGCGCACTTGGTTTTGGGTGGATCAGGAGAGGGTGAAAGTTATTTACCCAGATGATAATTCACTTAAGCGCGCGTTTCTTTGGACGAACATGTACAAACTCGGCCGTAAACGCATTCAGGACACCCACATGGCAGCTTCTTTCGCAGAAGCCGGTGTAACAGAGCTCTGGACGGCGAATCCAGCCGATTTTGAAATCTTTCAGACATTCGACCTCGTTGAGTATAAGTGAGCGGAATTGATAAGACCTTTTTATAGTAAAATTTCCAATTCTGTGTTATCTTTAAAATGCATGGAGGTTTATCATGTCATATGAGCGATTAGTGCAGCAGTTGAAAACACTTCCCGAAGAATATTTGGAAGAAGTTGCAAAATATGTTCAGCTTTTGCAGTACAAATTGATGATGATTAATGCTCAAAAAGAAAAACCTAAGACAAACGAAATTAAAATAGGTTTGGCAGAAGGTATGTTTAAATATCCAGAAGATATCCATGCTGGTGATGATGTTGTTGCGGAAGAATTTGAGGATTATTTATGAGAGTCTTATTAGATACTCATTTAATAATTTGGATTCATACAAACAAAAAAAGCTGACACATCAGGATTTGGATATTATTCAAAATCCTGACAACGAGATTTTTTTTAGTTCTATTAATATTTGGGAAACTGAGATTAAATATCTAAAATCGAAGGAAGAGTTCCCTATCTCTGGTGATAAATTATTTGAGCTTTGTGAATTAGCAGGAATGAAGTGTCTTCCTATACTGCCTGAACATGCTCTTTTTTTGAAAACACTTTCTTACTCACCTGATGCACCCCGTTCGCATAAAGATCCCTTTGACAGAATGCTTATAAGCCAGGCAAAAGCCGAAAACATGTATTTGATTACGCACGATGAACTTCTTCCGTTTTATAACGAGCCGTGTGTATTTTTAGTCTAGTCAAACTCCCGCAAAACTTCATTCACATAGTCCCGTACATCGCTTGCAATCGCAGATTTTAGTCGAGCTGCGATTTCTTTGTTTTTTCTGAATGACTCACCAACTGGCATAAAAAGTTTCACAACATCAATTTCTAAAGCCTCAGTAATTTGCGAGAGAGTTTTTTCTTCTGGATAAGAATGTGCTAATTCAATGCTTTTTATAGTAGCTTCAGACAGATTTGATTTTTCTGCCAATTGAAATTGAGTATATTTTTTTTGTTTGCGAAGCGTGCGGATGTTTTCTGCAACACGCATCCGTATCTCAAAATCCTGCATTATATTATTTTCAAGGAAATTATATTAAGATTACATAGATGTGAAATATATAAAGCATAAAAAAGTATATACAATCTATACAAAAATAAATATCTGTTTTATACTATTTCTTGAAAAGTTTATTTCTAGTAAATAATTTTGGAGGACTTGTATGAAAAGATTTTTAACTGTTGGATTGATAGTATGCTTACTGTCTGTTTTTACTTCGTGCTTATCGACAGGAGGAGCCTCATCGTCTGCTGATTCAGTAGATGTGTCTGCCCTTTCGTTGGGAGATAGAAAACTGATATCTGGTGTTTACAATTTTGCGACAGAGAAATCAGATTCTTGGACTATATATGATCCATACTTTGTGTCGATTGATGTTACGAATGAGAAATACGTGTTTACTGCAAGTTTCGTTGTAGGAAATATAGTAGGTTTGACGAGATATGATTTCACATGTACGGTAACAAAACAAGGTGATGATTTTAAGATTGATTTGACGGATATGTCATCATATGCTTGTGATAAGGATTTGAAAAAAGTTAAGTCAGGATCTTCATATGAAACTTCGGAAAAAGTCGCTGTTGAATATGCAAAGCAAATGAAGGCAGAAATTCTATTAAGAATTGCAAATTGGTCAGATGATGAGTATACACAGAATCTTAATAAAGCGGTAACATCACCTATTATATTGAATTGTATAGCAAACAATTCTGCATTAGTTTTCAAGAAATTCATTAGTGATTATGAAATTATAGGAAGAAGAATATGCTTACAACTAAATGTAACATCTGTTGATGAAGATACCAAACATGAAGAATTTTCCTATTCGGTTAATGGAAAAACTTTGAGTGGATACAAAAAAGATAATATTGGTATAAAGATTCCGACATATTCAAGTGTATTTGTCTATACGAACAATGATGATGTTATCTCATTGACACCGGCAGAGACTATTGACGGAATAATGACAGGTGGTACATCTGGTTCTGTTTATGAAGTAAATGGTACAATAAAGGATGTGCGAAGAAGCGATATAGGTGGTATATCTGTTATTGTAATAAATGAATAAGTATTTTTGGTAAGAAAAATACATCACCTATAGTTACAAAAATGTCCAGCCTCTGAGAGTATTTTTTAGCTCTGTTAGAGTTTGGACATTTTTTTTTGTTTGCAGGTAAAACTAGCAGTAAAAAGAAATCTCTTCGAAATGTTTTTGCCACTCATCACAGATAAAAGAAGCCCTGATTTGTATAACCACCGATACTAAAAATTTGCGGCATTACCAAAGCCACTTGCTTTTTAGGTGATATGCTTTATACTAAAAGTATCAAAAAAGTAGGAGCATGCACATGACAATCAAACGAAGTAAATTACTAGGTGCGATAGGGATATCGTGCGGGCATTTTGTTGTGACTATAGGGCAGTTTGTTATGTCGAGAAATGAGCCATTTCCGCAGAATTTAATGCCGTTTTGCTTGTTGCTCGTTTCTGTTCTGGTGTTCATTTTTGGTTATTTCAGAACTCCGGCGTTTTATGTAAAAGAGGCACCTGGCGGTCTGATTATAGCGGCAGGTGCGAAGCAAGGTTTGTATGACCCTGATTTGATTGAGTTTTCCAAAATATCAAACGCGACAATAAAAAAGAACATGATTTTTATAAGCCTTGATAATGGTTCTGTTGTCGAAGTTTATGTGCCAAAAAAATACAGGGAAGCTTTGCTTGAAGAGCTGAAAAACAAGGCAAGAAACACCGTGAAGCCGTGAGCGGAAACGGCTCTTTTGTGAAGCTGGGGGCGTTGCGGGGGTTAAACTGGATTAGTTTGCCCCGCTGGAAGGGGTAGGCGGCAACCGTGTGCCGCCGAGGGGAATGCTTTCCCCTATCCTTATGCCGTACTATTGACTTAACTGCCGTCGGTATCTAAAATAGCTGATTATGACTGCTAACGAATTACGCTCTAAGTACATAGAGTTCTTCAAATCGAAAAATCATGCTGAGATTTCAGGTCAATCACTGATTCCTGAGAATGACCCATCCGTTCTTTTTACGACAGCCGGTATGCACCCGCTCGTTCCGTATCTTTTGGGCGAAAAGCACCCTGCCGGAACACGCCTTACGGACTACCAGAAATGTATCCGCACCGGCGACATCGACGAGGTTGGCGACCCGAGCCACCTTACATGTTTCGAGATGCTCGGCAACTGGTCGCTCGGCGACTACTTCAAGAAAGAATCTATCGCATTCAGCTACGAGTTCCTTACAAGCAAGGACTGGCTCGCGCTTGATCCGTGCAAAATAAGCGTCACGGTTTTTGCTGGCGACGAGAATGCTCCCCGCGACGAGGAGGCGGCCGGTTACTGGAAAGACAACGGTATGCCTGCCGACAAGATTGCGTATCTTCCTGCAAGCGACAACTGGTGGGCGGCTGGTCCGACAGGTCCGTGCGGTCCTGACACCGAAATTTTCTACTGGGTAGGCGAGGGACTGCCGCCGGAAGGTTCCAATAAGGGGACTGACAGCGCGAACTGGATGGAAATTTGGAACAACGTTTTCATGCAGTACAACCGCATCGACGAGAAGACGCTCGTGCCGCTGCCAAAACAGAACGTAGATACAGGTATGGGCTTGGAACGCACGAACTGTATTCTTCAGGGCAAGAACTCCGTTTATCTTACGGAAGTTTTCCAGCCGATTATCGCAAAGATTGAGGAGCTTTCGGGCTACAAATATGGCAGCGACGCGGAAAAAGACGTTTCCGTCCGCATTATTGCTGACCATTCTCGCGCGAGCACGTTCATTCTGGGCGACCAGAGGGGCGTTTCTCCGTCGAACCTCGGAGCGGGCTACGTTTTGCGCCGCCTTATCCGCAGGGCTGTGCGCCACGGAATGAAGCTCGGCATTGACAAAGCGTTCCTTGCTGATATTGCGGAGACGGTTATCGCGAACTTTAAGAATGCTTATCCTGAGCTTGATCAGAATGCCGATAAAGTTAAGAAAGAACTTACGGCAGAGGAAGACCGCTTCCGCGACACGCTGAAAAAAGGCGAGGCTGAGTTCCAGAAACTTCTTCCGAACCTTATGAAGAACCCGAAAAAAGAGATAAGCGGCAAGGTTGCTTTCCGCCTGTACGACACATTCGGTTTCCCGCTTGAGCTTACACAGGAGCTTGGTGCGGAGAACGGCTTTACTGTTGATGTTGAGGGCTTTAAGGAAGCCGAGAAGAAGCATCAGGAAGCGTCAAAGTCGCTCGATGCAGGAAAAGCCAAGGGCGGTCTTGCCGAGCAGTCAGAGATTACGACGAAGTACCACACGGCGACGCATCTTTTGCAGCAGGCTCTTGTCAATATTCTTGGCGATCAGGTTGCGCAGAAAGGTTCTAACATCAACAACGAGCGTATGCGCTTTGACTTCACTTTTGAGCGTCCTATGACTCCAGAAGAAGTGAAAAAAGCCGAAGATATAGTAAACGAGCAGATTCAGAAAGACCTGCCGGTCACAATGGAAATTATGAGCCTGGAGAAAGCCAAGGCAGAAGGCGCGCGTGCTTTGTTCGCGAACAAGTACGGCGAGGATGTCAAGGTTTACACGATTGGTCCTAAAGACAACTGGTTCAGCAAGGAAGTTTGCGGTGGTCCGCACGTTGAGCACACTGGGCTTATCGGTCACTTCAAGATTACGAAAGAGCAGTCGTCATCAGCGGGTGTCCGCAGAATCAGGGCTGTAATCGAGTAGGGCTTCTTGAGTTTAGCGAGCGTGAGTTTTGTGGCGTGCGCTTTGGGGCGGGGTTTGGCTAGGATCGCCAGATAGTTTTGCCCCTTGCGAACTATGCGCTCCGCGAGTTTCGCTTAGCTTTCGTGAGTTTCAGACTCTCGGAAAAAATTGCAAAAAAGACGGTGCAGATGCTTTTGTGTCTGTAACATTTTGCCGATTAATATGTTTACAAAGTGTTACAGGCAGTTAGTAAGCGTCTGCTTCTGCCGGACATTATAAAGAAAAAACAGGTGGTTTACAAAGTATGATTTTTTCGTGAATCACCTTATCCTGTTAGTTTAAGGAAGATAGTATGAACAAACGCATTATTACTGTATTTGCCGCGATTTTTGTTTCGACGGCAGCACTTTTTGCGCAGACAAACCTTCAGCCACTTGCGACGGTCAAGCTTAATAAGGCGGAGACAATTACGCTAAAGCAGCTTAAAGACCGTTGTGAAGTTTACAAGAAACAGACAAGCATGTCTTCTTTCACCATTGAGCAGAAAAAAGAGATTCTTGACTCACTTATCAACGAGAAACTTATTCTGCAGGCAGCGGCAAAAATGGGTATGGGTATTACCGATACTCAAGCTTATGAGCTTTATATCCAGACGCTTTCTAGTCAGGTGGGGCAGACTGTTACAGAAGCCGATTTCACCCAGCTCGTCAAGCAGCAGTACAATATGAGTCTTGATGACTTTTTCCAGGCTCAGCTTGGAATGTCTGTCGAAGATTACAAAGTTTTCCTTAAAAATCAGTATATGGCGCAGCAGTACATAATGACCGTAAAACAGAACGAATTTGCGGCTGTTTCCGCCACGGACGAGGAAATCCGCGCATATTACGAGATGAACAAACAGAGTTTCTATCAGAACGATATAATGAAGGCTTTTTTCGTGATTGTTCCGAAAGGAAGCGATGCTAGTGCGGCAAAAAAGCTTGCTGAGAGCCTTTATAATGATGTAATAGCAAAAAAAGTCACCTTGGATGAGCTTAAGATAAAGATGACAGATCCAAAATCAGGATTCCAGGCCGGTGATATGTTTATTAGCAAGAACTCCCAGGCTGCGACGCAGCTCGGTATTACATATCAGGATTTGTTGAAATTTTTCACACGCTCTGTTGGAAACGTTGACGAAATAAAAGACACTTCTACTGATTATCAGTTCAATATAATCCGTGCTTTGTATCCAGCGAAGCTTCTTGAGCTCAGCGACATCGTTCAGCCGGAATCGACGACAACCGTATACGAATACATTCGCAACTATGTTTCTCAGCAGAAGATGTCTGAGTATTTCAATCAGGCTACTCAGGAAATTTGCGATGAGCTTCGTACTTCTACCAACTATCAGATGATGAAGACTGGTTCAGCTCTTGATACTCTTCTTGAAGGTTGGTAACAGTAAGTGGCAAGGCGAAAAGGTCGTATAATTGCTTTTCAGGCTCTGTACTCATGGGATGTTTCCGGTATGGAGCTTGAAGATTTACTTAAATTTGAGTGGGTCAGCCCGGAAACAAAAGAACGCATGGATGAGGAAAGCGATACTTTTACTCGTCTTTTGATTTCTGGGACTATAGAGAACTGTGGCGAGATCGATGAAGTTATAAAGAAACACCTGATTAACTGGGATTTCGAGCGGCTTAATAAGGTTGATCTGGCTATTTTGCGTATAAGCGTGTATTCGCTCTTGTTCCAGAAAGATATACATCCTACGATTATTATTGACGAGGCAATTGATATCTCCAAAGAATTCGGAACCGATGAGTCATATAAGTTCGTAAATGCAGTTCTTGATAACGTGAGAAAAACGCTGAAAATCTAGAGTGTAGATATAGGTATGGTGCTGTTCTTCCCGAAAATTAAACAGTCCGGTCAGGCTCTCAAAAAAAAGCTTGCCGGGCTTTTTTCGTTTTCTGCCTTTCTATTGTTCATTCCTGCAGTTTTATGCATTGCCGGGGTGTTGAGTCTTTCTGGTTGCGGAAATAAAAACTCTGATGCTTCATTCTCGGAACAGTTGAACCTGATAGATGCATGCATTCAAAGCAACCAGTTTGAAGACGCTGTGAAGCTGACCGAAAAAGCTGCAGAAAACGCGATGGGGTTGGAAAAACAGCTTTCAATCATAAAAAGATATACTAAACTCGGTCAATATGCGAAAAACAAAGCATTCGTGGAAAAAATCCTGAAAAAACAGCCTGAAGTTCCTGAATTGAACGCAGTTTATGCTAATATCCTTCTTTCTGAAGGAAACGTTCTTGAAGCTGTGAAATATACAGACAGGCTTTCCAATACGAAATGGTCTCTGCTTTATACAGAGGTTATTCTTAGGCGAGCTGTCGCTGATAGTATTTTTACAGAAGAAGATTTCACGGATTTTTTTGTGAGGGCAGCTGGAGCCACGCATAACGAGCTCTGGCTCGTTGATGCTGCCGTTGTAGAGGCTCAGCGTGGTAATTTCAAGAAAGCCGCTGCTTTAACACCGGTTGTGCCTGAGAACGAGAAGTATGCGTATTTTTGGGCGCTTGTGAATTATGACGCAGGCAATTACCTGGAATGCGTTGATTTGTGCAAGATGTGCGGCAGCATCGAGGATGCGGCTTTGCTCGCATCCGATGCGTGGCTCATGGCGGGCGAGAATAAATCCGCGGATGACTACTGGATTTCGGTTATAAATGATTCTTTGGGTGTGGCAAACTCGGTAAGTGCCACTTCTTCCGCAGCGGGTGCGTCCGGTTCGTCCAAAAAAACAATTCCAAAAGAGATATATAGCAATGCGGCTTTGTACGCCATTCGTTCTGATGATTTGGAGAGTGCTTTCCGTATCCTTGTGAATATGAGCGCATCTTATCCCGACTATGACGAGGGGCTTGTCGTATATGCTGACTACGCGCTTAAAACATCTGGCTCTATGATTACGGAGCCAGATTCCGTGCTGAGCACATTGCAGCAAAAAAGACAGAATTCAGTTCCGTCCATCCCGGTTTCTGACGCGCTCTACCGAATGGAGACTTCGCTTTCTAAAGAATACAGACCTGAACTTTATGTCGAGTATCTTAGGACAAAGTGGTTGAGCGGAAACACCAGTTCAATTGAGTGCCGCCAGGATATACTCTATGCTTTGGAGCGGTATCGTCATGAAAACAAACATGATCCATATCTAACGGATTTTGCTGTGTGCTGGATGCTCCGTAATTATTATAATGATGAGGCGCGCGGAATTTTTGATAATTACATGTCGGAAAAATATGATATCAGCGCTTCTTCATATGCAGAGAATGCTTCAATGCTCGATGACCGTGAATGTATGATAGCAGCATGGTTCTGCCTTGGCGATGGGCTTGTTGATGAAGCTAAGAAACTGTACGAGACATATATTTATGACCGTGGCTGTATCGATGATATTGTTGCTGCTGTAAATCTTGCTGCGATCTACAACGCCGAGGGATTGTACCAGAAAGCTTTGGAGCTTTATGGAAATCTTGCCGGCCATACTGCTGATTCTGTATTGGCATCTGAAATCCATTATCGTATGGGACATATTCAGGCTGTGCATGATGATAAAAAAAATGCCTTGCTTAGTCTTGGTTACAGCGTCAAGCTTAACCCGGACAACAACAAGGCACGTCTTTTGTTGAAAACGCTTCAATAAAACTGAAAAACTGTAGCAAGACCTTTTCGTTTGCGGCAGTTTGATAATCTTTTTATGCGATTACGGCAAGAATATCGGCTGCCTTAAGGATGAGGTGCTCTTCTCCGTCAATCTTTACTGCTGTACCGGAATACTTGTCGTACATAACGCGGTCGCCAGCCTTTACTTTGATTTTCTCTTTATCGTCACCGACTGCAACAACGGTCGCAATCTGTGTTTTTTCCTGTGCTGTGTCCGGAATGATGATTCCGCTTGCAGTCTTTGACTCTGCTTTCTCGATCTTTACGAGAACTCTGTCTGCCAATGGTGTAACCTTCATATATTTCCTCCAAAAGGTTGAATTAAATTGAAATTGTTCATTGTGAACACATTAAAGGTACGAAAAAAAAGCTCCATCGTCAATAAAAATCGTAGTAGATGGTAATTCATAGCAGAATTTCAGAACAGGAATATGGCGGTTCCCGCCCGTCGGGCGGTCGCGCTTTCCGCCGTTACGCGCTACCCGCGCTCCAGCCGCTTCCCTCGCTCATTACATTCGCTCAGTCCAGTGGCCGCCTAACGGCGCGGCTCCAATCGCTAACCTGGGGTACAGTTTTGATACTTCAAACCACAAAAAAGCAGGTTTTTTGTCAGCTTATACGTCGCTTCGCGCCGTTAG
>JAIKVO010000200.1 GCA_024685655.1 Treponemataceae bacterium | reverse complement strand
TGCCAGCGAGAGTGATGTCGCAATGGGAATTCCTGAATTACTGTTTCTGATTTGCCCGCATCTCTTTTATTTCTGCGGCAGAATTTCGGACTTCTTCCGTCTCTTCTTTATTCAACGGTCGTATGACATGAATTCCTGTTTCGGAAGTTGTTATCATCTCTTCTTTATTCTCCAGTGTCGTCGGATCGTTAAGAACCTGAACAATCGGGTTTTTCGGGTCTGCAGGATTTGCGTCTATAACTTGTCCTATTCTTCCGTCTGAGAGATAAACGTAACTGCCGATCGGGAAAAGAGAAAGCGAGCAAAGCAGGGCTTTTATGATGCTCTCGTTATATGTTTTTCTGCTGTTTTTTAGAATCTCGACCATTGCTTCGTAAGAGCTTTGGGCATCCTTGAAATGGCGCGGTGCTGTAATTGCCTCGTAAGAACAAGCAACGGCAATTATTTTGGCATAAATCGACATTTCTGTTCCTGGTAAATGGCGTGGATAGCCGGAGCCGTCTTCTCTTTCATGATGATCCAAAACACCAAGGCAGATGCTTAACGGGAAACTCGCTTTTTTCAGGATGTTGTATGAATAGAGCGGGTGTGTGAGAATCGCTTTTTTCTCGAAACCGGAAAGCATTTTGTCCGACATATAGTACTGCGGCGGAAGTTGAAGCATTCCGATTTCATGGAGTAAGCATGCCACGCCGAGCTCAACAAGCTTTGAAAGCGGGAATCGCAGTTGGAATCCGATCGTTATTGCGATTATTGTTGAGCGGAGCGAATGATTTATTAAGAACATCTTGCTTTGTGCATCCTGAGTTGGGTTCAGGCGAAGAATGTAGTTCTTGTTGTCCTTGATAAAGAAACAGAGTTCTTTGACAGTGGCTGAGATGTCGTTGTAATCAAGTTCCTTGTGAGTCGCATACCGAGTGTATACGGCATATATATAGTTCAGATATTCGTTGTATACGTTCAGGACTGTCGTTATTCTAGATGCTTCTGTGTCCTGTATTTCTTTCTGCTCGACGTTTTCTATCGATTGTTTTAGTGCAGCGCTGTCCGGCTTTTGAATACCATTTTTCTCTTCGTCGAATTCATCTGTTATTTCGATAAGTCCGGCTTCTGGAATGTCAGATGCAGGTGTAGCCTCCTTTAAGCTGACAGACCCCTCGCTGTAGACTTCTGTGAAGCTCCAGTCGTTTAGTGCTGCAATAAGATCATCGGATACAGGAATCAGGTTTGTAAGAAGAAGAAACGTTTTGTCAATTGTAACGTCTTCTGTGAAGAATGAACCGGATTTTAAATCAGCAACTTTGAAAGCATTCATACAAACTCCATGTTTTGAAGACTGGTTTGTGCGCTGTCGTTCGCCCACTATGTTTATTATCGCACAAAATCAGATTTTACATAAGGTAGTATAGCGCAGATAATCGTTGAAATCAATTTATAATTAAGAAGCTAGCCCTATGGATTGCTTTCTACGCAGGAGACCTGCCAGTTACGCAATACCATAGGTAGTTTACGAATCAGATTAAATTGTTTCCCATCAAAAATAGAAATATACAAAAAAATAGCCGGAAAACTTCTCACACTAGTGTTTTCCGGCTGCAAAAAAAATATGTCAACTCGTATTCGAGGTTGAAGTGTTGCGACTTTCCTCGGGCGTCTGGATGTCGTATACCGTCCGAAGTCTGTGTCAACAACAATAATAATATCGGAAATTGAATTATGTTACTTTAGCAAGTTTTTGCGGATATATCACTATGGAAGGTGTTTTTCCCATTGTGAGATTGCCTCGAGAATGTGTGAATAGACGAGACTTGAATATTGTAAATTTTCTGAGTAAGGATTCGAATTCACTTGTTTTGTGTTGTTTTTTAGCGCATCAAGCTCTTCTTTGCCGGGAAAAAGAAGCGACGCAAGCTCGGAAGCTTCGCTTTTTATAATGGAAGCATCACAATCAGAAAGTGATTTCAGAATGCGTTTGTATTCATTTTCTGATTGGCAGTGTGTTCTGCATAGAAAAACTGCTTTTTCTGCGCAATGTTTCATGTCTGCTAAGTCATTCCTGAGCGATCTTAGGGCTTTGTCGAGTTTCATCCGCCGTTCTTCTTTGTTGTTTTTAAGGCTTTCTTTCTCACAGTTTTCTATGAAAGCTTGTATTTCTTTTTCGCGTGAAGGCTCAGAAAGAACGGCGGCAATCGGGTCGGTGGCAACAGTTTCATTAATGATTGCGGCTTTGTCAGAGTCTCGTGTGTATCTGATTCCCGGTATTGCGAGACTTTCTGGAGTTAAGGTGTATGTATGCACAGCCGGATATTCTGCGCACCGGCTTTCGAACCACCATGCATAGAGCGACATCCTGTTGTCGGTTTTTATAATTTTCCCATTGTAGCTTTTTGCTGTACCAGAGTTCGCACCGAACAACGCTCCTGAAATAAAAGTCTCTGCATTTTTAAAGCGGTTTGCGTCAATGTATGCCTTTTCTTCGAAAGTACTGCCTTTTGTGTGCGTCTTTCCGCCGGGGAAACCCAGGTCTAGTCCTGCAACGTATATTGTTTTGCAGCCGCAGAAACGGGCAAAATCCCATGCTGTAGACGCGACTGAGCCTCCGGTACCAAGTTTTCCGTTACTGAACGTGTACTTTTCTATATACTGCCCAAGTGGGAAAAACGATGAGCAAAGATGAATACTTTTGCAATCGAAGCGGAAAACAGTGGGATATGCGGCTGTTTCCGTAATGAGTATTGTGTTCGGTGCGGAAAGTCCTTCTATATGACGTGCGTTCCAGTATTGTGGGTCGGTCAGGACAACGAAATGTGGCTGTACGCCGGTGCGCAGGCATGCTCGCAAAGCTGTATCTACGCAAATAAGTATGCACCGTTTTTTCAGCTGCTCAAGATGCGGAAGTATATTCTCAAGAGAGGGACCTGCCGCTATTATACATGCCGGAAGCCCTTCTGCGCGATTCTCGAATGATGTAATTCCGGTGAGTTCCGCCATTTGGTCAATATTACGGCACATATTGCGGAACCAAAGCCGCGAAAAAGCTTTGAGTGTCCGGTTGTTGATTTTGTGTTTCTGCTTGTTTCTGTCTATAAGTTGTTTTAATGCACTGAAAAAATTGGGTGCATGGATTTCGTGCGATGGTGTCTGGAAAAAAAAGCAGTCTTCAAGTCCTGCTTTCTCTAGGATTGCGATAATTTGCGGTTGTGTGGCACCTGTAAGTATGACGCATGAAGGATGCTTGAAAACGGGTGTACAATCAGTCGCATAAAAAGCGCATATAAGGCGCTTTAGATCTGGTTCGATAATAATCAGTGTTTTTTGCGGAAACTTGTTTGTAAAGCATATAGGACCGTATCCTAAACCTGCGCCCATGAATACGCCGGCTGAAAACTCTTTTCCAGTTGCTGCCGATATGAGTTTTTCAGCTTCCCGCTCAGGATTGTAGGAAGAATGAAGTAATGTTCCGTCATATAAAGCCGTCCATGAGCCGTTTTTCGCTTGTTGAAACGTTATTTCTTGTGGCAGGGGAAGCTGCTGGCGCGAAACAGGAGCATCTCTTGCGTTTGCCAGCGGAGTGGAAACAGGAGAAAAGCCCGGTTCAAGAATTGCGAACAACTCCGGGAATCTGGCGCGGAAAGCGTTTATGTTTTTTTTGTATAACTCTTCGTTCATTCCAGCTGCAGCTCTATCATCATTCCATGTGTTACAGGCGTTCCTGGCGGTGGATTTTGAGAGACTACATAACCGTCGCCTTCAATCCGTATATTGATATCTGTACGGTTGAGCAAATCCGTGAGAAGCTTTTTCGGTGTTCCGGTGAAGTCTGGGATTGTGTCTCCTATTTCTACAGGCTTTCCGGTATAGAATGATATTGAGCCGGAATGAACGAGAGATGCTGCATTCGCACGAGCCATGCCAAGATGATCAATAATCACATCCGCCGCCAGTGCGATTACAGGTGCAACTATACGTCCTGCGTAAGTTTCGCCTTTAGCTTTGCTTATTACAATATAAAGAATTATTTCAGGTGAATCGATAGGGAAAATCGCCATGCAGTTTGAAAGGAAATCAGTGTCGCTATATCCGACACCGTTCTCATTCTGCATCTGTGCCGTACCTGTTTTTACGCCTATTGCAACATCCTTAATGTTCGCCCTGTGTCCCGTTCCTGACTGCGCTACAGTCTCCATACAACTCAGAATATAGTCTGCCGTATTCTTTGAGATTACCTGGTCTTTGTAAACCGGCTGGTGCTCGTACTCCACGTTGCCCGCCGCATCTTTGATTTTCGAGATTAAAGTAGGTTGGACCGGTATTCCTCCGTTTGCCAGCGCAGATGCTGCCTGGATCATCTGTACGGCAGATACGCTGATTTCCTGTCCGATTGAGATTGTCGGCTTTGAACGAAGCGACCAAAGTGTTTTGTTTTCCGGGCTGTTGACAAATCCACGGGTTTCGGCAGAAAGCTCTATACCAGTTCTGGCTCCGAATCCAAAATTATGAATGTAATCAAGGAAAAGCTGAGTGTCGATTTTCTGGCTCATCTGTGCAAGCGCATCGTTGCATGAGTATTTCAACGCTTCTTCTGCGGTTATTCTACCGTGGTGGTCAAGGCACGTCATAACGACTTTCTCACCTTTTGCGTCTGTTATTTCGAATCGTCCGTCACAAACGAAAGTCTCGTCTTTGCTTATCGCACCAGATTCTATGAACGAAGCAACAGAAAAGATTTTGAAAACAGAGCCCGGCTCGTATGCATTTACTGTCGGCCTGTTTCTTTGTTCCTCTAGTGTGCTGGAACGATATTCATTAAGGTTTGCGGATGGCAGACTTATATATGAAATAATTTCTCCAGTCTTTGCTTCCATTGCGAGCAACATCAAGCTTTCTGCCTCTGTTGTCTTAAGCGCGTCGGCGGCTATATCCTCAAGTTTGTGCTGGAGAGTGGAGTCTATTGTGAGATAAACGTTTTTTCCGCGCAGCGTCGTGTTCTCCGTTATGTCGTTCAATGCAGGTGCTTCTGGCGAAAGAATGTCCTGCATCGTGTACTCAATGCCCGAAGAACCTACTCCGTTGTCACCCATGAATCCGATGACCTGAGATGCAAGTTCGTTCTCTGGGTAAATGCGACCCGGAATTGTGTCAAAATAAAGTCCTCTAAGATCATTTTTTTCTATCGCTGCCAAAAGCTCATCATGCTGGCTTTCCGAAAGTTTCTTTTTTATATATAGAAAATCCGATTTTGCGGACAGAATCATATCTTTTATAGTGTCTGGTTCGAGCCCTGTTACAGGAGCGACTGTTAGTGCTGCCAGGGCCTCTTTCCCTTCGAGCATTGAAGGAGTTGCCGCAAGATGATAGAACGTAGTGTCAACTGCGAGCGGTTTTCCGCTTTTATCCAGTATGGAGCCTCGCTCTACTTCTATAGAAACATTTACAGTGGATGTATTTTCTTTGAATGCTAGAATTCCGTATGAAGTGATAATGTAGGCTGCGAACAGAAGAAATAAAACAATGAGTACTATTATTCTTGGTTTAGAGAAAAAATTGTTCAATGCCATATTACTTTCCCAAGTATGCAATCGGTTTCAATAAATCCGTAAATACGAGAATCTACAGACTCCTCATAATTGTCGCCTATTGCAAGAACTGTTCCTTCTGGAACGGACGTATTGTATTTTAAACGCTGATATTGCTGTTCCGTCAGTGGAATTTCTATTCCTCCGACTTGAAAACTATACTCTGAATCCTTTGAAAAATCCAGAGGCATATTTTCAACGCCGACGCATCGTTTCATGACAAGCTTGTCGTTCATATAATAAACTATGATGTCATTTATCTCTGGTTTTGCCCACTGCACGATAAGTTTTCCTGTAGCCGGGTTCGCTATGCCGTATGCGAGCTTGTTCACTATTACGGTTTCACCTTCTTTTATTGATGGTTCCATCGATGTTCCTGAGACTTTCTCCACATTGATTATGAAAATCCTGAGAAAAACTCCAGTGACAATGCCTATTGCTAAATATATAAAAATATTTCTCTTCCCAGATTTCATATAAGTTTATTCTAATATGGAGCTTTGTTTATGTCGATAGATGAGTATGGAAATTATCAGTTTTCTCGATACTCGCTCATATTGTGATGTTGATTATGAGCCAGATTCTTTAGATAAAGTGCTTCAGAAGCAGAATGCAATACGTCGTCCTGCTCGCAAAAAATTCGGGGCGCAGGTGAAAGCCGTTGAGAGAGCCGGGGCTTCAACCTACGAGTTTATAAGGACCTTTGCTTCCTCTGTATATACACTAAGATGGTTTTTCGCTGTGGTTGCAGCTGTCGCTTTGGGTTCGGTTCTGTTTTTCAGGATATATCTTCTTTTCGAGTCCAGACCACAGCAGGCTGTTTTCGTTTCGGAAGGTGATTTGCCAGGATTAAGCATCATTGATAATGCTATGAAGCAGATGTTCGTTAAGGATGAGCTTAGCGAAATTGATGACGACGGTACGATATCTGATGTGGCTGTGAGCAATGTTTTCACACGCGCTGTTGAATACAGTGAGTATATCGTGAAATCTGGTGACAATATAACTGATATATCCAGAAAGTTCGGGCTTGCCAACATATCTACACTGATTTCAGTCAATAACATTGAGAATGTTCGAAAATTATGGGTAGGGCAGAAACTCAAGATTCCATCAATGGATGGAGTTGCGTACAAAGTCGTTAAGGGTGATACTTTGGCTTCTGTCTCTGCAAAATACGGCATTTCTGTTGAGGATATTCTTGATGTGAACGATATGGTCTCTGATATCCTTCAGCCTGATATGGTCATTTTTATTCCTGGAGGAAAGCTTGACGCTACTTCGCTCAAAAAATCGCTCGGAGAATTGTGGATTAAGCCGCTTGCGGTGAGTTACAGAATAACCTCTGAATTCGGCTACCGTGCAGATCCTTTCACAGGTGTAAGAAGTTATCATACAGGTATAGATCTTGCTGTTTCTGCCGGAACTTCGATACGCGCGAGCATGGGCGGAAAAGTTTCTACCGCAGGATGGAGCAACACTTATGGTAACTACGTAATAATATCGCATGACAACGGATACCAGACGTTGTACGCCCATATGCAGAAGTACACTGTTAAAAAAGGAGAGACGGTGAATCAGGGGCAGACAATCGGATATGTAGGCAGTACCGGTTATTCTACTGGTCCGCACCTTCATTTCTCTGTTTACAAGAACAGTCAGCTTGTCTCTCCGACAACCATATTGAAATTTTAATATTTAGAAAGTAGTGTCTTACTGCATGTAGGTGCGGTGAAGACTGAAGGAGATAAAAATGCGTGTGCCAGGAATTTGCATTGATTGCGGAAGAACGATAAGCAGAGATTTTATTTACTGTCCTTGGTGCGGCTGCTCTCAGCTAGAGAAGGATCTTGTTCCCGTAGGCGCATCTTCTGGAAAAAAGACTGTATCATCGGGCGAGGGGGAACCTGCCAGAAAAAAAACACGGCTTTCCCGCATCAATAGTATGCTTGACGATTTGGAACGAGATATGACAATATTTATGATGAGAAGGGAAAGAAATAGATGATAAGTAATTTGCGCAAATTGTCAGTTCGTTCCGTTATACGGAATGTATTCATAGCTATTGCGGTTTTGTTTCTCGCTGAGCCGCTTTTCTCGCAGATTTCTTTTTCTTCACTGGATTTGAATAATGGGGATATGCTGCTTTATGCCGCATCAACAAAATCTAAGGAAAATATTCCATATAAAAAACTGTATAGAGCCAAGCTCACTGACAATATAAAAGAAGCGGCCGCGGAGGAAAGCAAGCTGCTTACATGTTTCCCTGAGAAAATGGAAGTTTTCCTTGGTGGAAACAAGCTCCAGATACGCAATTCTGACGGTATTGCTGAGTATTCGGTGCCAGATAAAACTCTAAAATGGATTTCCGGGACTGATGCCGTGAACATGGCTGCTGTCTCGGTAAGCCCTGACGGAAACTGGCAGTGCCGCTTCGTTAAAAAGTCTGCGGCGCGCGCTGACCTTGTTTTGGAGAACATGGTTACTGGAAAATCGCGGGTACTTGCTCCTGATGCGGAGTTTTCATACAGTTATGTTCCTGTGCTTTGGTCTCCGGATTCCGCGCGCCTTATCTACGAGAAAGAAGGAACGCTGTACTTTCTGGAGACTAGCGAAACTTTCAGCCTGGCGAATATGTCCGAGGAGTTCCGCCGCATTGGACACGGCAAGATATCGAACGTGTGTTGGGCTACATCTTCTCTTCTTGTCTACATAAACTGCGACATTGTTTATAAAATTTCGACGAACGAGTTTTACACCCGTGCTTTGTATGCTGATCTCATGGGATCCGGAACAGTCGCAGGAAGGTTGCCGAACTCGTTCGACAACATGGTTGATACATTCTGGGCTAACAGCGACGCTTCCTCTATCGTGCTTGTACAGAACAAAAGAACATTGTGGTATATGGAACTTGATGGTACGGACTTTAATTTTGTGACGACTCTTTTTTCATATCCATTCGTGAGTGTTCCAGGAACAGCTGTTTCTTTCAAGATTTTTTGGACGGAAGAATCTGATGGAAAGGAAGTTCCTATTGTATGGATAGAGCAGCTTCATGCAACGAGCTATGAAAGCTATGTCTATAAATTAGTTGTGAACAGCGCAAGAAACAACTCTTACTTTTCAGCGCTTCCTTTGCCGGTATTCGTTACTGAGCCTATGCTTTCACCTGATGGAAAGATGCTTTGTTTCCGCGACAAAAACAGCATCCACATATACAAAATTTCTACTTGGCAGCAGATTTATGTATTCGCCGAAGAGGATATAGTTTCTTGCCGCTGGATAGACAGGCGCACGCTTTTTATTGGCGGCACGGAGACTATCCGGCTTTGGGAACCAGGAACATCGACAACAACTGTTCTTTTGCTTTCATCGGCAGAAAGATTCGCATGGAACGCAGGCTCCAATGATATTATAGTTTCAAACTCATCAGGAACATACAAATACAACGAAGCTCAAAATGTATGGGATTCTTTCCCTGCATCAATAGTGCGCAAGGCCGTTACTCAGAACGATTATTTCCGTGTTTTCCTGGGAACATCCGGGAATCCGGACTATGAAAATGCCATTTATGTCCGTTCTCTTACAGGTCTTTACTCCACAAGTCCGCTTTTCCGAAAGCATGTGGAAAAAGAAGATTTGCGGCCGGCTCTTGCGCTCGTAATAGACGCGCTTGATAACGCTGACGGACTTGCGAAGGTTCTTGAAGTACTGAAAAAGAACGATATAAAAGCGACATTCTTTATAAACGGAGAATTCTTGCGTCGTTTCCCGTCTGCTGTTCAGGAGATAGCAGAGGCTGGACATGAGTGTGCGTCTATGTTCTTTACGTCAGCGGATCTTACGTCGTCGTCGTTCATAAGCGATGAAAGCTTTATCCGCCGTGGTCTTGCTCGAAATGAAGATGAATTCTACATGCTTACAGGCAAGGAGCTTACGCTTTACTGGCACGCCCCTTGGTTCAAAGCAGATCCCAAGGTAATTACGTCCGGTAAGGCTGCTGGCTATACTTATGTCGATACATCTACGCCCCTTTATGATATGACGACGCTTGAAAATGCCGCTGTCAAAGGCGAGCGATACTACACAACGACGGATGCGATAGACAATCTTTCCTCTTTCTTTAAGGAAGGTGCGGTTATTCCAGTTTCTTTGGGAATTTCGGAGGGAACTAGAAGCGATTACCTTTACAACCGCTTTGATGTACTTGTCGAGGCGATTTTTGACGCAGGCTTCCGTATTGTGCCAGTTTCCGAAATCCGGTAACAGCCTTGGCTGTCCGAACGTGAGTTTTTTTATAGACACTACAATTTTCGGTCATCGATATTGCTTTCGATGTCACTCTGTTTCGGGAACTGTCACTCAACAAAAAGATGATCGATAAATCCTTTGATTTGCCAAGATGCCTCAATATCTCTGTCCGCAACGAGCGGAACGCTCGCTAGCACTATGTTCCCAAGCGAATATGTTACCGTACCATACTGTTCTCCGGCTTTTATCGGTGCATCTAGGTATGCCGGGGCAGAGATAGTTTTAGAAAGATATATCGAACCGCTTTCTCCGTCAGAAGGAATGTTGAATTCCCCGATATGAGGAACGGTTATAGGTTCTGGAGCTAGCTGTGTCAGGAACAAGCTGTTCTCATTTCCTCCAGCTGCTATTGCAGGAATATCCTCTACTGCAGAAGGCCTTACTGTTGTGAATGTGTTGAATGCAAAATCAGTGAAAGTCTCTGCGTCCTCTACGCGGTACTTGTTCCCTTCCCATGAACCATGCCCCGGCCCCATTAGCGTTACGGATATAAATCGAGTGTCACCGCGTTTTACCGTATATGCAAGGTTGTAGCCGGACTCGTCTATGAATCCTGTTTTAAGCCCGTCCGCGCCAGGAATAAGTCCAAGCGTCTTGTTCGTGTTGGTTTGTTTTATCGGTTTGTCCGGGTAAAACCGTCTTACTGAAGCAGGTTTTGACAATGATGAAAAGCCATCTGGCAAGTTCCATGGCTGCGGATATGCGAAGCTTTCTAGCGAATGATATTTTTTCAAGCTTTCTGGATATCTTTGGATATAAATTCTGGAAAACGCTGCGAAATCCCTTGCTGTCGTAATGTTTTTCTCGCTGTACCCCGATGGCTCAATGAAATGTGTCGATGAAAGCCCAAGCTTTTCCATTTCGCTGTTCATCCGTTCCACAAATGCATCTACTGAGCCAGATACATAAGCCGCCACGGCGTATGCGGCATCGTTACCGGAACATACGGCAAGTCCTTCAAGAAGTTCGTGAAGCGTGACTTTCTGTCCTTCTGCAAGAAACATCAGTGAAGAATCCGGTGGCTGATTTATTGCCCAGCTTTCTGGCGGTAGGGGCACTATATCGTTGTATGAAATGCGGCCTGTGTTTATCTCCTGCTCAACGACAAACATTACAGCTAGTTTTGTCATTGATGCGGGTGGAATAGGAGAATCGGCATTTTTTTCGTATAATATGCACCCGTTCGCCGCGTCTATTAGAATTGCAGATTCTGCATTAATGGAAAGCTCTGCGGGAATTGTGTCATATGGTAGCGGATTCAGTATGGAAGCAGGATAAAGCGATGAAGTCCGTTCTGTAAGAAGAGTCTGCTGTTCGATTGTCAGCTCTATGGGCTGCGGATTTTTCAGATAGTTGCCGTAGATAAAAAGTCCCGTGATAATCAGGGTTGCGAAAAACAATAGCGATGAAAGCGAGATTATTGTAATTTTGAGGGCTTTTTTGCTTTTGTGTGAGGCTTTGTCTGCAGTGTCCGCATTTTTAGAATCATTGGCACTGACTGTTTTGTTTTGTTTCGATTTACTTTTTTTCTGCTTATCTTGTTCCATATATATTTCCCTGTATGCTTCCGCGTTTTCACAAACAAAACTATCATATCATGCGATTACCGTCCAGTCCGGCGGGGTAATAAGCACAGGTATTCAGGCGATTATTGCAAAAGTTGATTTTGAGGACGAGCCAAATTGGGACAAGAGAGGAGTTTTCTAGAGGTCTGCGCAGCTGGCGGATTTGTAGAAGCAGTTTTGAGGACGTGGCGGAATTGAGCCTGCGGAATTAGATTGGGTGGTGATGTAATTGACGATATTGCGCAGCTGGCGGATTTGTAGAAGCAGTTTTGAGGACGTAGCGAAATTGAGACTGCGGACAGTGTTGCGGGGAGTGCGAACGAAGTGAGGAACTGACTTTTCTAACAGGGAGCCAGCGAGAGCAGACCTCTGGACAAATATTGAAAATTCGAATTGCTCTCTGCAAAATCCTCTTTCAGTAAAACGCCTGAATACCTATTGCGCAAAATGCATAAAAATGCAATAATCTGCATAAAATTGCATGAAAAAAGCCAATGTCGGCGATAGCTATCTGCCGCAGGCCAAAAATGCAAATCTGTATGGCAGACGGCGCGAATCCCATGTTTTAGGGCGCGAAAAAAACTTAAGTTCTGCCGGATAATGCTGGGAGGCATTAAATGTCAAAGTTGCGCGGCGCATTTACCGCACTGGTTACTCCGATGTTTGAGGACGGCTCCGTGGATTACGAGGGCTGGCGCAAGCTGATTCAGCTTCAGCTTGAAAGTGGGATTTCTGGTCTTGTTCCGCTTGGAACGACAGGAGAAACTCCGACTCTTGATGAGAACGCAGAAGAAGAAAAGCTGATTGAGATTGTAATATCCGAAGTTCGTAAATATAAACAGAAGCTGGCTGAGGAGGGGAATCCGCGCGATATTCCTGTCATCCTTGGTGCCAGCTCGAACAACACGCGCGATGCAGTCCGCTATGCGACTCGCGCAAAGGCGATGGGGGCTGATTACGCGCTTATCGTCACACCGTATTACAACAAACCTTCTGATGAAGGAATTTTCCGCCATTTCGAAGAAGTCTCGAAGGTTGGAATCCCGATAATTGTGTACAATATAGCAGGACGTACTGGTAAGAATATCAGCACGGATTTACTCTGCCGTATTGCGGAGCTTCCGAATATTGCCGGTGTAAAAGAAGCGTCAGGCAGTATCAGCCAGATGATGGAGGTGATAGCCCGTATAAGCCGTAAGAAACCAGATTTTTCAGTTTTGAGCGGTGATGACGGTCTTACACTCCCGATGATGGCTGCAGGAGGTGATGGTGTTGTTTCCGTCGTTTCAAACGTGGCTCCGGAACTCGTTACTGAGATGGTGACGCTTGCCCTGAACGGTGATTTTGAGAAAGCCCGCGAGATTCATTACAGGCTTACGCCGTTCTTCAAGGCTGCTTTCATCGATGGAAATCCGACGTCCATAAAGTATGCTATGAACGTAAAGGGACTTCCTGCCGGAGGACTCAGACTTCCGCTCGTCGAGGTGAACGACAGCGCGAAGAAGATTATTGAAAACGCGCTCAAAGAGTGCGATTTGTAGTTAGAGTATCGCGCAATTATAAGGCGCAATTTTTTAGGAGAAATTATGTCTGACAAAATAAAAGTAGGAGTTCTTGGTGCTACCGGTATGGTAGGCCAGCGCTATATTAAGCTTTTGGAAAACCACCCGTGGTTCAAGGTTACTTACGTAGCCGCGTCGCCGCGTTCGGCAGGCAAGCTTTACAAGGATGCCGTCGCAAGAAGATGGCTTATCGGGGCGGACATTCCCGCTGATGTCGCAAATCTTATGGTAGAGTATGCGAACGACGAGAAAAAAGCCCTTGGCAAGTGCCAGTTCGTTTTCAGCGCACTTGAGATGGGCAAGGACGAAATCAAGGCTCTTGAAGCAGCGTATGCCGCAGAGGGAATCCCTGTAGTGTCGAACGCGTCTGCAAACC
>JAIKVO010000145.1 GCA_024685655.1 Treponemataceae bacterium | reverse complement strand
GCACCGACTGTAACACCGGTGTATGCGTGTTCAAGACGATTCTGGTATGCACCAAGGTCTGCACGCTGCTTGTTAATCTTCTTCAGAGCCTCATCAAGAGTTCCGATAGCACGGTTTGCTGAATCAGGATCCTGCAGACTCATGATCTCTTCTGTACCAATTGTACGCAGGTTGAGTGCTGACGCTGTCATTGTACCAATGAACATCTGTACGCGCTGATCCATATTAGCACCAACGTGAAGCCACATTGAAGCTGTAACAGAGTTTGTACCTGTATCCTGTGCAAAGCGGCCTGTGAGCAAGTTCAAACCATTGAACTGTGCCTGGCTTGCGATGCGGTCTACTTCGGCAACAAGCTGAGAGACTTCGACCTGAATCTGCATACGGTCTTCTTCCGTGTAAATACCGTTAGAAGCCTGGATAGCAAGCTCACGAACTCTCTGTACAATGTCGGTTGTTTCCTGCAGATAACCTTCTGTTGTCTGGATGAAAGAAATACCGTCTTGTATGTTCTTTGCTGCTCGGTTTAAACCACGGATCTGTCCGCGCATTTTCTCTGACACTGCAAGACCTGAAGCATCGTCACCGGCGCGATTGATTCTCAAGCCGGATGAAAGCTTTTCCATGTTTTTCTGTGTTGACAGATTCGTCGCATTGGTCTGACGCTGTGCGAACATTGCACTCATGTTGTGATTAATAACCATACTGTATCTCCTTGAATTTACTGTATCGTTTTTAGCCAGCCGTATGCCTGCGTCTGACAACGCCAGACCGTATGCAGTTTACTTTGCTGCACTAATTAGGAACGATTTCAGGAGGACTTCGTGTCCTGCTACATTTATAATCGGAGATTGAAAAAAAGACTTAACACTTTTTTGAAAAAAAACTTCACTTTTTTTATAGATTTTGGAGAAAAACTGCACATATATTACTATTACATAGAATTACAAATATACTTTCTTATTTTTTCTTATGGCATTCAGTACATCCGGTTATATGGACATGCCGTTTTCCTGTATCGCGTAAAAAAAGATGAGCATCAAGATGACCGTTAAGCGGAATATTTTTATGACAAACTGGACATATCCGTTCTACGCCTGGTTCCAGTTTTGGAAAGCAATGAGGACAACCCATAATAGTACAAGCCTGGTCCGTTTTATCAGATCCCTTATACACTCGCGAAATTACATTCTCACCCTGATATAATGGAGAATTGCATATAGGGCAGTTTGATTTTGGTTCGCCTTTTGGTTTCTTATTATTTGAGTTATTTTTATTTCCCTTTCCGAACAGTCCGGATTTAAAACAAAGCAGGATAATGAGAATACTTATTGCAATGAGGATAAACATCCATAAAAGTGATGAATTCATACTATTATATATCGGGATATAGATTGATTTTTTCAATATATAGGTGTTTGTAATCCTTTTGAAACGATATGACAAAATTGGTAATACTTGTAGAATTACACAACTGTCAGGTTTCATGGGTGGAAAGTATTGACGAACGAAGTGAGGAACCTACTTTCCAAACAGGAACCTGACAGTAAAAGTAATTTCACGTGAAATGTTTTTGGCGTATTTCTCAGCAACCCATAAAAACAAATATTTACACATAGAAAAAATCAATGTATAATAATTTTGTGTCGGTTTTATATATAGTAGCAACACCAATAGGCAATCTGGGCGATATCACTTATCGTGCATTGGAAACGTTCAAATCTGTTGATGTTATCGCAGCTGAGGACACCCGGCACACATTGCAACTTTTAACGCATTTTGAGATACGCAAGCCTCTTATTTCTTGCCGCTCCCAAAATGAAGAAATTGCCGCAAAAAAAATCATCAGTTTGCTTGATGGAGGTAAAAACGTAGCCTTTGCAAGCGATGCTGGAACACCCGGAATAAGTGATCCCGGTGCAGTTCTAGTAAAACTGACAAGGGAAGCTGGTCATACAGTCGTTCCGATTCCGGGAGCATCTGCTTTTGCAACGTTACTTAGTGTCGCGGGACCGGGCGGAAAAACTGTAATTTTCGAAGGTTTTTTGTCGCCAAAACCGGGCAGAAGGCGCGCCAGACTTAGAGAATTGATGGCTACTGGTTGGGCATTCGTTTTATACGAATCTCCATTCAGAATTGTTAAACTTTTGGCAGATATTGCCGATATTGAATATGAGCGACATGTTGTAGTTGGCCGTGAGCTGACCAAACTACATGAGGAAATTGTGGAGGGGTCTGCCGGACAAGTGCAGAATGACTTTTCAAGTAGGAGTAAGATACTTGGTGAGTTTGCTGTATTTGTTTCAGGAAATAAAAGCGCTCAACTTACAGAGGAAGATACCGATAAAAAGGTGAGGCAGGTCGAGGATGATGATAGATAGACTTGGTGGAATTAATCCACTGGACAGTATTAAGAGTACTCAGAAAACAACAGCAAAGGCAGCTGTAAGAAGCAGTTCAGACAGTGTAAGCATTTCTGACGAAGCTAGAGAAATGGCGGAAGTTTACTATATGTCAGAAGTTGCGAAGGAAACTCCTGATGTTCGCGCAGACCTGGTAGCTGAAATCAAGGCAAAAATTAGCGATCCGTCATATTTAAACTCCGCTGTAATTGAGTCTACTGCGGATAAAATTCTCAGCAGCTTCGGTTTATAATTGAAGCTTATCCATTGTTGACAGAAGGCGGAACAATGTTTCCGCCTTTTTTTTCGGAAATCTTTCGGGAAAGTTCCACAGCAGGCAAAAAATGGCAGACTTTACATTAAAAATCTCACCTAACATAACCTTAGGATCATATACTACTAGTAGATTAGGACAATTCATTCAAGAATGGGGCACTCGCTTCATGCTTATCCTTGATCCTGTACTTAGTGAATATGGTATATCCGATAAACTTAAGAAATCACTTTCCGACAGGAACATTGAATTTTTTGTCTTTGACGAAATTCCTTCTGGAGCAGATACGACAGTTTTGCAAACCGCTCTGGAGCTAGCACGCAAAGCTCATATCCACGGAATTATTTCCGCTGGCGGTCAAAAAACAGAAAACTTAGGAAGAGCTGTTGCAACCCTGATTCACGAATCACACAGCGTATACGATTATCTTGACGGAGCCATTCCTGTTTCTGGCGCACTGCCGCTTATTTGCGTGCCAACAACGATGCATGACTTGTTTCTGTTCGCGGATAGAACTCCAGTAATCGATGCGCGCACAAAAAGCTTAAAGCTTCTTCCGATACGGCAAAATACTTGCAAACTGGCACTTTTCGATCCAAATTTATGCGTAGGACTTACAGAAAATCAAGTTTCTTCTATTTCATTGCAAATGCTCTGCATAGCGATAGAAAGTTACATCTCACAAAAAGCATGTTTTTTCTCGGACACAATTAACGAGAAGGCCATTGAACTATTGAGCTGTGGTCTTGATTCAAAGCCTTCGCTTTCATCAGCGACAACACCGGAACAGCTTCTTATACAAGGCGGATGTATGGCTTCTCTAGCTGCCGGAATAAGCCCTGCAGGAGCAGCATCCTTGCTTGCTTGTACAATAAATGCCAAATACAAACTTTCCCGTTCTGTTATAACAACGATTCTTTTCCCTTATATCATAGAAGATGCGGCAACACATAAATCTGACAAACTTGCAAAAGCAGCACGCATACTGAAAGTTGCTTCGGACACAAGCAGCGATGATACCGCTGTCAATGCACTTGTGGAAAGTATTCGGGAACGCATAGCTATGGCAAATCTTCCGGCACGACTTAAGGACATGAATGTTTCAATTGAACAGCTCGCACTTGCAGCGGAGAATGCAGGGCAGCTTGAATTAATGACAAGCTTGCCACGTTCCATGTCTGCCGACGAACTTTTCGACTTAATAAAACAGGCCTATTAATAATTATGATAGAACCAGAAAAACTGTGGCAACTTAACGGCGGGCAAAGACGACGCAAGCTGGCGTTGACATTCGGTGCTTTGGAGCGCGATATAGCTGGAATTGCAGAACCCGGCAATGAATATACTTTTAAAAGCATGCCCCGCTGTGAGTACACAAAAAAACTGGTGGAGCTTTTATTAAAAGATCCAGAACTGCCGCAAGAAGCGCAAACGGAACTTAAGGAACTGCTTTCTGCCACCGTTTTCGATGAACGCCGCGCCTGCAACTGTGCAAGAAATCATCTACTTGCAATAATCGGAACATTTCCCGCTGAATGGGATTTGGTCATCGCTCCGCACCGCAAGGCAACCGCGCTTGGCGAACAAGAGGCGCCGGATGCTCAAAATCAGAATAGCTCCACACCGGAAAACCCGACGAACAAGCCCGACACAGAAAGCCCACTTAAACTCACAGAAAAGCGCGACTTTTTTCCGGGTCTTTATGTATACGCAGAGGATATCCGTTCCCCATTCAACCTAGGCTCTATTTTCAGGACAGCAGAAGCATTCGGCGCGGAAAAACTCTATATCTCTCCATTTTGCACACCGCCAGAACATCCGCGTGCAGTCCGTTCCGCAATGGGCTGCGACAAAGTATTGCCATGGGAAAGAAAACCACTCGATGAAATTATTGCGGAACTTCCAAAAGACACTGCCGTTTTTACACTTGAAACTGGCGGAACGGACATAACAGATTTTAAATTTCCCAAAAAAGGACTTGTTATTATCGGATCAGAGGAACTTGGCGTAAGCCCGGACGCGCTTTCAAAATCGACATACGGATGCGTAACAATTCCCATGAAAGGAATGAAGGCTTCTTTGAACGTTGGTGTCGCGTTCGGTGTTCTAATGCAATGCTGGGTTGCCAGTCTGCGTGAGCAAACATCAAGATAAATTTCCTATAGTAACCGGAGCGCAGCGATGAGCCGCAACCCTACCCTCTTCAGTTAACAATTTCCGTAATTAGCCTTAAGCTTGTCCGAGAACACCTTTAACTGATCTTCTTTCGATATTTTGAATAATTTTAAGATAACCGGCTCAAACTGATAAAACTCAACAGTGTTATCCTGATAATTCGCTATCATATTCGCAAAATAGACGATGGCGACAATCGTACGCATTTTCTCTGGTGCTGCGAGCGGATCATGGTGATACCGTATTGACTGTACAATTACATCAGGGAAATTCCACTTCTCTGCTATCTGTGCACCAATCTCCGAATGATTAAGTCCCGCAGTTATACGCTCAAAAACATCCATGCTCAAAATATGCTCGCGGCATTTCTGTTTGAATTTCTCAATCATCTGCGGATGTGCGGCATTAAAAACAATACGACCCATATCATGCAAAAGCGCACAAACATAAATATCTTCGCTAAGTTCCCTCATAGTAGGATAAAACGTCTTCACTACATACTTCGCATAAGACGCTACTTTCGAACAGTGATCCCACAAATTCTTCTGTTCTGGAGAAAACTTTTCGAGCGATTTCAAAGAACCAATCGAATACATCAAGTTTTTTACACCGCGCGTTCCAACGAGCTTTACCGCATCATGAACACTACGACATGGCGTAACCAATGAAAAAGCTGCCGAATTCACTATCTTCAAAAGGTCGGCAGTAAGCGCAACATCATTCGAAATCTTTTCCGCGACATCAGAAAGCTTCATATCCGGCGTATTTAAAAGCTGATTTATGCAGTTTATGTTGTCCGGGAACTGCGGAATTGCATCAATAAGATCAACATATTCTTTTGAAAGCTCGTTCAAGCTTGCAAGACTATATGCCGTAAGCGGAATCGTAATTTTGCTTATAGTCTCTTTTTCATTAGACATTACCTGATAGTGATCACTGCTTATTCCAAGCTTCTTGAGCATCAGAATCATTATTATAAGCCCAAGACCTGCGCCTTCCGTATCATCGATAATCTGATTAAAAGCCTCGTCCACGGACACATATTGTTCCGCTCTGGCAATCTTGTCGTGTATTCTCTTGTACTCAAAGAACGAAAGAGATGCATTATTACGAATTTCAATAAGAATAATTTCGTTTTTTACTTGAAGGCTGAGTTTTACAAAATATCCTTCTTCTTTTTGTTTGTTCAGATAATGCTTGATATTGCTCATTGTATCGGACTTGAATGTTTTCATTCCAAGCTCGTACTCGCCCTGATTGTTTATGTCTAAATTCTTTTCTTTAAAGTAGATACGTTTAGTGTTGGCTTTTTTTGCGTTTGTTATAAGCTCGTTCATGCTGTAGATTATGTATTCCGTCATGTTTTCCTGATTAATCTCATGGAAAAACGCTGTAATGACTTCGGAAACATAAACTTCCGCCTCATGAGGAAAGGTGTAGGTCGTTATAGACAACGGGATTCCTACTTGAACAGCCTTTTTAATCTTTGCTAAATCCACTTTAGTTTTTGTAATGTCAGACATACGATAAATATTATAACACACTATACTGAAAAAAACAGCCCAAATTTTTCACAGAATTAATTACAAAAGATTATTGGCGCATTCTGGCGTTCTTCCACAAACGATGAACGCCAGAACCGCGCTTTTCGCACTTCGGCTCATCCGCCTCATTCCCACGGTGGCGTAACCGTCGGCAGACGGTTAGCCACCGTGGGAACTGCCTTACGGCAGGTGCTACAATCGCTTGCGCGACTGTATGAATACATCCGTGCGCACAGTTTTGTTATAACTGAACTCTACATGCATTATTGAAGTTTGATTCTATTTAAAGTAAAATAGTGGTTTATGCAGGACTACAAACCGCTGATTGTACAAAGTGATAAAACTCTTTTGCTCGATGTCCACGCCCCTAATGCGGATGAATGCCGGAACGCGCTCATGCCGTTCGCGGAGCTGGAGCGTTCACCCGAGCATCTTCACACATACAGGCTGACTCCGCTTTCTTTATGGAATGCTGCCAGTGTCGGTTTTTCTCCTGATTACGCGATAAAAGTTCTTACAGATTTTTCCCGCTACGAGGTTCCGCAGATTGTTTGTGCATGGATAAAGGAAACAGCGGAGCGGTTCGGAAAAATCCGATTGATACCCGACTTTTTCCAGCCTGATGAGCCAACGGAACACGCACAAGGCGACAGTTCTGCGGACATAAGTGCCACCGAAGACGAATGTGCGCAAAGTGCACCACAAGAAAAACTGCCTGAGACTATTCTTTTGGAAACCGGCTCCGCAAAGGTCGCCAAAGGAATAGAAGCCCAGCGCACAATGATGAAATACCTTACGCCAGTGCAGGATACACGCGAAGCTCCGGTAAAAATTGGTAGCTCGACCAATTCTGCTCGCGCGGATATTGGCAAACTTGAAGGAAGTATGCACGGCACGACCGCACAACAAAAACCAACGTTTTTGTTCCGTCTTGCCATTACAGACAGAGGCACGGTAAAACAGGAGCTTCTTAAACTCGGCTGGCCTGTAAAAGACGAGGTTCCTTTGCGCGACGGCGAGCCCCTTGATGTCTCGCTCAAAGAAACTACGTCCGCTGGTGCGCTTTTACGCATACGAAAATACCAGAGCGAAGCTGCCGCATCTCTTGTAGGCGACAAGCGGCCGGGAAGTGGGTTCGGAACGATAGTACTGCCTTGCGGAGCCGGAAAGACGATTGTCGGCATGGTCATCATGGATATGCTAAAAACAAGCACACTCATCCTTACGACAAATATCTCAGCCGTTCACCAGTGGGTAGACGAGCTGCTCGATAAAACAAACCTTACGCGCGACCAAATTGGCGAGTATTCCGGCGAAACAAAAGTCATAAAGCCTGTTACAATCGCAACGTATCAAATTCTTACGTGGCGGCCGGAGAAAGAAGGGCCCTATCCGCATTTCCAGCTTTTCCGCGAGCGTCCGTGGGGGCTTATCATCTATGACGAGGTTCACATGCTTCCGGCTCCGGTTTTCCGGGTGACGGCGGAACTGCAAGCAACTAGGCGCGTCGGGCTTACAGCTACGCTCGTGCGCGAGGACGGGTGTGAAGGCTACGTTTTCAGTCTTGTTGGCCCAAAGCGGTACGACGTGCCGTGGAAAGAACTTGAAACATCAGGCTGGATTGCCGACGCAGAATGCATTGAGTACCGCCTCGATATGCCGATGGAGAAAGAGCTTGAATACGCAGTTTCCGGCACAAGAATTAAACACCGCATTGCAAGCGAAAATCCGGCGAAAATCCCTGCGGTTCAGGAAATTGTAAAAAGGTTCTCTCAAGATAAGATTCTTATAATCGGGCAGTATCTTGATCAGCTGTATGAAATAGCGAAGCTTCTTAATGTACCGATAATTACAGGAAAAACCAATAACGCCGAACGCGACGAAATATATTCAAAATTCAGGAAAGGCGAGATTCGAATACTCGTCGTGTCGAAAGTGGCGAATTTTGCCATTGATTTGCCGGATGCTTCTATGGCGATACAGGTTTCCGGCACATTCGGAAGCAGGCAAGAAGAGGCGCAACGTCTTGGACGAATCCTCCGGCCAAAGCAGAGAAAAGCACGATTTATCACGCTAATTTCACGTAGCACCGTTGAAGAAGAATTCGGCACAAATAGGCAGAAATTCCTTGCAGAACAAGGATATACATACAAACTGATACGTGCGCTCGACGAACTGCCAGATGAAATAGATTGTCAGCCAGGGGGTGAATACCTGTGACGGATATGGCGGCGAAAATCCTTTTATGGCGTGAGTCTCTTTCAGTAATGCCCGATCATCATTTTTTCGAGATCATCAGGATGTATCTGGGCGAAATAAAAACCCCCTACAACAAACAGCGGCTCATTGAAGATTTAAGTGCATTTTTACGCAGAGACGACAACCGGCTGATGATTACAAAGCTACTTTCCAAAACTGATTTGGAACTTGTAACGGCTGTGAAGGAACTTTCGGGAGCGACAAAAGAAAAACTTCATGCGCTTTTTTCAGCAGATATGACGTATGCCGCCCTTTATGAACAACTTATGAACTTGGAAGAGCGGCTTGTTATTTATCGCCATCCTGATAAAGACACCGGTCGTATTATTTTTGAATTGAATCCGCTTCTGGAACCAGTTCTTGTACCGCTTTTGAGCCGGAACAACTTGCTGCCCGCCGCAAAACTTGCCGAAAACTCTGCTTCGCTCGACAACTCTCCAGATGTCGCGCCGCTCTGCAAACTTTCACCTGAATTTCTTGCCGCAGTTTACTCGTTTTTACTCGAAAACCCAGAACTTTGCAAAGCTGACGGTACCCTAAAAAAACGCTATGAAGCGATGATGCCAGAATTATTTCCAGCATACGGAGATACTTCCACTAACAGCAGTTTTTTTTCACTCATTGTCGCTGCATTTGCAAATTTAAGCCTTATACGCATGACAGACTGCGGTTTTTCGGTGAAGACAAAACGCTGGATGCAGTTCGCTGAACTTGATGAAACATCGCAATACTCGTACATTACAGCGGCGGCAGCTGGACACTTTCCACGCGGTGTTCTTCAAAGTTATGCGCAACTTATCCGCGATGTTGTTGCAGAAATACCAAACTCCGGTTTTACAAAAGAAGTCTTTTTGCGAAACCTTTTTTTGCACAGAGAGCTAAAAACCCCAGCACGAGAGCTTCATTCGGGCCGTTTTGCAGCAATTCTTCAACGCGCGGAAAGCCGGGAGCCTTCTGTTTTCGGTACGGATCATGCTTCTGATCGTCTTGCGAATTACGATACGCAGTATTCTTCAAGCTGTACTGACGAAACGCTTTTTCAGGCAATAGAACGAATGGGACTTATTTATCACGCTGGAACGGATGCTGATGGAAACAATGTTTATATGCGAACTCCATTTCCTGATTCACTTACATTAGAAAAACCAGATGCCATACCACATGCAAGCATCGACAGTGGTTTTTCTTTGACCGTGTTGCCCGGCTTACCGCTCAAAAAACTCTTACCTCTCGCGGAAATATCAGTTCCTGTTCGTTTTGAAAAAATACTTCAGCTTGAAATCACGAAATCGGCTGTAATGCGTAGCTTTGATGTTGGAAACACTCCCACTTCAATAGAAGATTCTATGAACAAAGTCCTTTCGCATGAGCTGCCGCAAAACATTGTATTCTCGCTCACGGACTGGTATGACGGCTACAATGCGGCATCGATTTTTATGGGTTATGTGCTTAAAATACAACCGGAAAAAGACGCAATTGTTGAGAAAAACCCGGAATTCGCGCCGTATATACGACAAAAACTTGCACCCGGCATATTTCTACTCGACTTTGCTACGCGAAAAGAAGCAATGTCGGTCATTGCAGAAAGCGGTCTTAACTTTATTGGCTCAATAAAAGACTCTCGCACTGAAGAAGAGTTTCCTCCGTTCCCTAGGGTTTACCACACAGAAGCTCGGAGCGACCGAAGCGGACAAAACTTCCGTACAAACGAACCGTCAAATTACGTCCATAACAGTTCTGCTCCCACTAATACCACTGACTTTGCCACAAAAGTTGAAACCGTTTCTAGTTTCATTGAAAGACTCAATAAACTATTGGATGGTATGAATCTTTCTGTTGAACAGACAGAAGAACTTAAATCGCGGATTCAGCGACGCATTATTGTGAACGAAAAGCAACTTCAGGCTGGTTCAGTACGTCCAGAAAAAAACGAAGCTTCAGGCATGGACTTTCTTGGCAAAATTCACGTTACAGAACATGCAATTGCCTCTGAAAGTTTGTTAAACATCATGTACGACAGCGTTACGTATCTTGTTCAGCCTGTCCGCATCGAAAAGCAAAATAACGATGCAATCCTGAAAGCATTGCTGCAACCGGAGGGCACAGAAAAGCTGTTCCAAATAGGAAGAGTTCAATATCTAAAGCGCATCCG
>JAIKVO010000134.1 GCA_024685655.1 Treponemataceae bacterium | reverse complement strand
GCACCAAGAACCCAGCGTGGTTGGAGGAAAAGCCGGTAGGAATACATTGTGTGCGATGTAAGTCCTCCAAAAAGAGAGAGATTGTCGAACATGTAAGTATAATATAGAGAGAAAGACAAGCTCGTGTTGTGAGTTCTGTTTTTCCCGCTGTCAAGTGGGAAAAATCGGTCTGATTTGAAGAGAATACCGAATTCTATATCAAGCTTGGAGTTTGGTGTAAGAAAAATACGAAAAGCTGTTCCTGGTACGATGTTTTGTTCAGACATTACGCTGTACATAAAAAGTTGATTAAAAGAGAATGTCGCTCCAAGTTTTAGGTTTTCCGTTGCATCCCAATAAATGCCTCCGCTTAGAAGCATCGAAAAACATTCGTCTGTGAACTCCACGCCTACTGTTGCGCTGTACAAATCTGTCTCTCTTTGTGCAGAGATGTCAGTACGGAATACTTCGCCTGATGTCGCACCGCCTGTAATAAAACCAAGCGTCGCTCCTGCGGAATTGTAACCGTCATTTAGGAAATCGAGAAATAAATTTTGCGCATGTATGGTCGCCGTAAAAAACGTGGAAAACACAAGGCAAAATAAAGCTGTTCGTGCTTTTTTCATCATCCCTCCTTTGCACATTGCGATATTATCGTGAGTTTTTGCGGACTCGTGCAACTTGTGCAGAATCGGCAGATGGAGCCGCTTCGGGGCGGACCCGTGTGCGCATAATCCAGTTTGGCTGTATCGGTTTATCTGTGTAAAGCAAATATGCTTGATTATGGCTTATAAAAGGCGTGAAGCATCCGGTTTCAGGGTCTACAAAACGGAAGTCTGTATCTGATATGCCGATGCAGTCTGGGCCTACGAACTCAACGTATGTTTTCTCGTCTATTCTGTTCAGGGCGTTGCATGCGTAAAGCCGCGCCGCCGCTGAGTTTGAGGAGGCCGCCCCAGAGCCGGTGCAGCAACACGCATGAGGAACTTTATCGGGGTGGTCGGCGTAATCTTTGAGTTTTGCCTCTTTTGCCTCCGGGTGCATCGCATCAAGCCTGGCTTTGAATTCTGCTTCAAGCGCGGCTCCTTTTTCGCATAACGCTTGCGTTTCTTCTTCAGAAAGCGGTGCGCCTACTGTTGCTGCCAGTTCGTAGTCACTGGACGATTCCCCTGCTGTAGTAATGTCCGCGTCTTCTCTTGAATAGTAAAAGCCTGTTCCGAATTCGCGGTGTGAAGCTTTGTAAAGTTCTGCGATATAAGGGGCTGCGTCTTCTTTTGAAATACGGTTTTCCAAAGCGTCAATTGCTTTTCTGTAAGCGCGCGTCGTCATTGCAACGTAGTAAAGGCTTTTCATCCTTCCTTCAATTTTCAGCGAATCGACACCGGCGGCTTTCATGTCGTCAAGATGGTCAACCATGCATAAGTCTTTTGATGAAAGGACAGCAGTGAAATCTTCGCCCTCAAAAACGGGGAAATGCTCGTCTTGCCTTTTTTCTTCCGTAAGATAAAGTTTTCCGCTTTCCGCAAGATTTTTAGCCTCGCCGACGCTGAAATTCCAGCGGCATGTGTGCGAGCAGAAACCTGCGTTTGCGCTGCGCCCTGTAAGATACGCGCTCATCAGGCAGCGGCCTGAGTATGAGATGCACATTGCGCCGTGGGCAAAGCATTCTAGCTCCATTTCTGGCACGGCATCTTTTATTTCGCGGATTTCAGCCAGGCTTGTTTCGCGCCCAAGAACGACGCGCTTAAACCCCAGCGATTTGTACATTTTTACGGCTTCACGGTTTATGCAGTTCGCCTGCGTACTAAGATGAAGCGCGGCGTTTGGGAAGTTTTTCTGCAAAATCGGAACCATGCCTATGTCCTGCACGATGAATGAGTCTATCGGGTATGCGCGGAAATAGTCGAGTTCAGAAATAAAATTGTCTATATCCTTGTTGTGAAAGCTTATGTTCAGTGCGCAAAAAAGTTTTTTGCCGGGGAACTGCTTTTTCAGCTCGGTAATCGTTTTGTATTCGTCCTCGTAGAAATTATCTGCCTTTATTCTGAGGGAGAATTTTTTCAGTCCGATATAAACCGCATCGGCTCCATAAGTGTAGGCGTATTTTAGTTTTTCAAGATTTCCTGCTGGTGCAACGAGTTCCATATCAGTTCCCTTGTTTATTCTGATTTTTTTGCATTGTGGAGTTCTCGTTATTGGAGAACACTTCCTCATCATCTCTGTTGTGAAGCCTGATATGTTTTCCGATTCGCTCAATTGCCAAGTGTGCTTCGTTCAGGTATTCGTCTGCCATCTGAAACATGTGCATCATTCCGGGTTCAACATCGAGCGTGTATTTTACGTTGTTTTGACGCAGAAGATTGCAGAAACGCTCTACTTCGCTCATGATTATTTCTTTCTCGCCCATTTGGATGTAGATTTCTGGGAAATCTTCCATCATTGAGGGTTGCATATAAATTGGAGAAACAAGCGGGTTCGTAAGATTCGAGCTGTATGTGTACATGTTTCCTGTGCGGCGTATTGCGTCTGCGGTAATAACTTCGTCTTTTAGTTTTTTCTCTTTGAAAATAGGTGCGTCATCAGAGAAATCGAGCCACGGAGAGAACAGAACAATTTCTTTTATGCGCTGTCGCGGTTTGTCTTTAAGACTGAGGACAAGTCCCATCGCGATTGAAGCGCCTGAGCCGTCAGCACCTATAAGGATGTCTGTTTCCTCGGCGTAAAGAATTTTGAAGACGTTTTTAATGTCATCGAGAGCTGCCGGATATGGGAATTTTGGTGCGAGACGGATTTCGGGCAGCACAATTTTTGTTGAGGTTGCGTTTGCGAGCGATGCGCAGAAACTTCTCCATGACGCGCGGCTTCCGCCGATAAAAGATCCTCCGTGAATATAAATCATTACGCGTTCTGATGCATAGATTGTAGGAGAAAGAATTGCACAGGGTATTCCGCCAATCATTTTTTCTTCAAGTTCTACGCGGTTAGGCAAAAATACTTCGGTGAATTCGTCTTCGATTTTTTGTCTGAAAGTTTCTATCTCTGCTTTTGGCGCGAAAACAAGTTTTTTCAGTTTTTTAATGGCTGCTCGTCTATCATTGACCATAATCACAGTATAGCAAATGAGAGAGAAATATGCTATATTTCCGTGAACTTATAAAGAACTATACCATGTCATGATTCAGAGCAGATGGACTAACGCTATATTGGTTCTGTCGGCCAGTTAGTGCGGGGTATAAGGTATTTGACTCGCAAGCGACAAGTCGCTATTGCTCGCCCCCGCAATACTGTCCGCAGCCCCAATTTCGCTACGCCCATCGGCTATATGCTTATGAATTATACTGCTTTTTAAGTTCACTCATTTTAGATACGGAGGTTAGAGATGCCTATAAAGATACAGTCAGATTTACCGGCGCGCGAAGTCCTTGAAAACGAGAATATCTTCGTCATGACTGAGCAAAGAGCTGCCATTCAGGATATCCGTCCTCTAAAAATAGCCATTGTAAACCTTATGCCCACGAAAATCGCGACTGAAACGCAGCTTTTGCGTCTGCTTGGAAACACTCCGCTCCAAATTGAGATTTCGCTTGTCCACATGGCAAGTCATGAGTCAAAAAATACGGGCCGCGAACATTTGGAGCGTTTTTACATTACGACCGAGGATGTTCTTAAACAGCGTTTTGACGGCATGATTATCACTGGTGCGCCTGTAGAGCAGATTCCTTTTGAGCAGGTCGATTACTGGCAGGAACTTTGCCAGATTATGGATTACGCGGACAAAAACGTCTTCTGTACGCTTTATATATGCTGGGGAGCACAGGCGGGCTTGTACCATCACTACGGAGTGCCAAAGTATTGTCTTGAGAAAAAGCTTTCCGGCATTTTTATGAACTACAAGACGACCGTTGCGGAGCCGTTGCTTCGCGGATTTGACGACCTTTTCCCGTCGCCGCAGTCACGTCACACGGAAATTCGCCGCGAAGATATTGAAAAGCATCCTGATCTTACGATTCTTGCGGAGTCGGAAGAATCGGGCGTGTTGCTAGTAAAGTCGAACAACAACCGGCAGATTTTTATGACCGGACACCTTGAATACGACACGAACACTCTTGAAATGGAGTACCGCCGCGATCTTAAAAAAGAGCTTGCGAACGTTGATATGCCGCGTCATTATTTCCCCGGCGACAATCCGGCTATGAGACCTATGTCAACGTGGCGGAGCATCGCGCACCTTTTCTATTCGAACTGGCTCAACTATTACGTATATCAGGAAACTCCTTACGAACTTGGCAAGCTGTAGTTTTGTGGTATAATACACAGCGGAGGTGAAAATATGACTGTTACTTTGCGCAATGTTGATGCTCAGTTTTTAAATGTCATAGAAAGTCTGCTTTCTTTACGTCAGAATATCCAGATTGAGACTTATGAAGAAACTCCCAATGAGCTAACCCAAAAAGTAATTTCTGACAGTGAAAAAGGTTTGAACCTCAGTCCTATTTATACTTCGACGAGTGATTTTATGGCGGCTTTGAATGGTTAACCATCGTGATTTTCACTTGTACCCAGATTTAGTTGTTATTTACTGCATAAAAGAAAGTGAAATTATCCTTGAGATGGTTCGCATGGGAACTCATGCTGACCTTTTTTGAAAAGAAAGATTGAATGTGAGTAAGAAACGCACGGAAAAGGATTTATGAAAATACTTGTTGTTGACTGTTGCATACGGAAAGAAAAATCCGCGACAAGAAAGCTGCTCGAAAGTTATATAGCCGCCCGGTTTGGCAAGGTTGGCGGCGGAGAAAGCGGGCGCGCTGCAGGTGCTGAGTTCGCTGAGTCACAGTGTGGCGTTTGCGAGCCTTTGTGTGCGGCAGACGATGTGGCTTGTGCGGATGTGCCGGAAATCGAGCGCGTTTACCTTACCGAAGAAAAACTTATGCCGCTTACTGTCGAGGATGTTGACCGCCGCCAAAGCTTATTGGACGCGGGCAAGCTAGATGACCCTATGTTCCGATACGCAAAGCAGTTCAGTGCCGTCGATGAGATACTCATAGCGGCTCCTTACTGGGATTGGTCGTTCCCATCACTCCTGAAAGTTTACATGGAGCATGTCTCCGTTTCTGGAATTACATTCGTATACCGCGGACCAAGCCCCACGGGTCTTTGTAAAGCCAAGCGCATCCGGTATTTTTCAACGTGCGGCGGCTTTACGGAAGGACCGCACGAGGGCGTTGCGTATATCCGGCGCATAGGAAAGGCGTTCGGAATAAACGAGGTTCTGGAGTACACGATCGAGGGACTTGATATAGACCCGGCAAAACGCGATGAAGTTCTTGCGGCAGGAATAGCGCGGTTTTGTGCGCAATGGAAATGACGCGTCAGGGATACGAAAGGCGCGAAGCGTTCTGGATGGGCAGCGAAGCTGACCGGACAGAATGGAGCGAGAGCGCAACCTGGAGTAGCCCGACCCGGAGTTCGGACGTATGCGGACGAACTCCGGGAGACGCCCTGACTAAGAAAAGTAAAAGAAAATTTACAAAAAAAGTAAAAGTAAGTTGACAAAAGTGATTTGTCGATGTATCCTCAAAATATGGAAATTACGCTAAGAAAACTGAGGGAACAGAATAACTATTCGCAGGCGACAGTAGCATCGTGTTTGGGAATTTCTAGACAAATGTATATAAAATACGAAAATGGAGAATCAATTCCTTCCGTGAAAGTGGTGAAAGATCTTTCGGACTTTTACAGGGTTCCTTACGATGTAATAATTGAAGACAAGCTCGCTGCTGAAAATGCAAAAAGAAATGAGTCACAGGATTTATACAAGCAAGAAGAGGGGTATGGTTCTCTAGAAGTTCATTTTGCCGAGCCTGAATATAATGCGCAGAAAGGATCTTCGTCATACTATTTGGAATCCATTATAAAAATGCTTCCCAAACTTGTTTACAAAGAGCAGCTTGTTGTTTTGGAAAAGCTATGCGGCATGGTGCAAACGGAAACACAAAAAAACATGAAACCCAAAAAGCAGAGGAGCGCATACGAAAGACTTATGGAGCTGAGCAACAAGTATCATGGTAAATCTGACGGAACAAAGAGGACACGAGACGAGATTTATGAGAGATAGCAAAAATAATTACGCCCAGACCGAGGAAAGTAAAGTATTTTTCGATTCAAATATCCTTGTTTATTCAGCTGATGAAAGAGATTTACAGAAGAAAGAGATAGCATCCAGACTTATAAATGAGATAACGGCTTCGGGGAGAGGTGTTGTTTCAACGCAATGTTTGCAGGAATTTTTCAATGTCGCTGTAAAAAAACTGAATTTGAGAAAAAACGAGGCGAAAGAGTATGTCGAATTTTTTGCAGATATCTTTTCTGTAGTCCAAGTTTCCGTTCCGCTGATTCTGAACGCGGTTGATATAAGCGTAAAAACTCAGTTTTCGTTTTGGGATTCCTTGGTGCTTTCTGCAGCGAACGAAAGCAACTGTATAATAGTTTATTCGGAAGACTTGAACGATGGTCAGATAGTAGGCGGAACGAAGATACTGAATCCTTTTGCGGGGTTGCTGGCGTAATCATGGAATTGCAATGTTTTGCGAAGTTGCATGTATGGCAAAAATTTTAAAAAAGTGATATTTTCTGTAGAACGCTTTTTTGCGTGAAGTCCGCAAAAGTCGCAAAATCAGTGATTTTTGCGCGAAGTTTGTGAAATATGCGATTTTTGTGCGAAGTTCGCCCAGAAAGAATGTCGCGCGATTTTTGTGCGAAGTCCGCGAAAGTCGCAAAATCAGTGATTTTTGCGTGAAGTTTGTGAAATATGCGCGATTTTTGTGCGAAGTTTGTGCTTGCGTATTGGTCGCGAATATTACGCGAATTAACTTTGTAAATTATGATAGATATTACATATACAGGATACGGCGCACCGTTCGACGTTGCAGTTGTCGGCGGCGGGCATGCCGGAATTGAAGCCGCGCTCGCTTGTGCCCGCACTGGGCTGCGCACGCTCCTAATAACACAGACAATAGACTCCATTGGCAGAATGTCGTGCAATCCGTCAATTGGTGGCATTGCTAAAGGCAACATCGTGCGCGAAATTGACGCGCTCGGCGGCGAGATGGCACAGCTTATCGATAAAAGCATGATTCAGTTCAGGTTGCTGAATCGTAGCCGAGGTCCCGCTGTGCAGGCTCCGCGTAGCCAGGCGGACAAGCTTCTTTACTCACGGCTCGCGCGGCAGACGCTTGAGCAAACAGAAAACCTTTACACGCTTCAAGATACAGTCGTTGATTTGGAAACTGTCGCAAGTAATGTGCCGCTTCCGCCTGGCAGCTCATCTTCCGCCGCGGAGGGGACAATTCCCGGTGAAACGCGCGTAGACGCGGAAAAAGCCGCCGGAAACGCGAAGTTTGCGCAGGGTGTTCCGTACAGGCAGAAGCTTACGGCAGTTATCACGGAGCGTGGGCGCAGGGTTCCTGTCCGCGCGGCAATTTTGACGACTGGCACTTTCCTTGGTGGACGTATTTTTATTGGGGCGTATGATGCGCCGTGCGGACGGCTTGGTGAAGGTGGCGCGTATGGGCTTACTGCCGCGCTCAATAAGCTCGGCTTTACGACAGGCAGACTCAAGACAGGAACGCCGCCACGAGTGCTGCGTGGCTCAATCGACTTTTCGCAGCTAGAGTTGCAGCTCGGCGACGAAGACGTTATTCCGTTTTCGTTTGACAACGCTTCCGTTGATCGCCCGATGGTTCCGTGCCATCTTGTCTACACGAACGCCGAGACTCACAAAATCATCCGTGAAAATATCGGGCTTTCACCGCTTTACTCCGGCAAAATAAGT
>JAIKVO010000132.1 GCA_024685655.1 Treponemataceae bacterium | reverse complement strand
TTTTGAAAGAATCCCGAACGGCTACAAGCGCATTATGGAATACCTTTCTGCGACAAACATAAAGGAAAAAATACCGGACGATGTTATTCCCTGCTTTGAGTACGAGTATGACAAAAACGGCGTTCATTACATGGACATTTTTATGCACACAGGCAGCGTCGCGGGGTAACGCTGTGGCGACCGGGGGAACTTGTGTGTCGAGGGGTAACGCTGTGGCGACCGGGGCTGATTGGAGGAAGAAAACATGAGTTTGCAGTTTTTAAAAGCGAGCACCGCAGATGCCGTTACGTTAGTGGGCATTTCAAAACATGCGTTTGATTCTGATGTTGAAGTTGGAGCCGATTGCGCTGGCGGACCTCCGGGTTATTCATCACTTCCGTTCCATACAAAAATGGCAAGGATGAACTGCCTTTATAAACTTGTTGATGATGACGGTCTGACTGTGGGTGGGGCTGTTTTGTTTCCAAACGAGGCTGAGCTTAACATAGGCAGGATTTTTGTCGCGCCGGAGCATTTCCGAAAAGGCTACGGCATTTTTATAATGAGGCAGATTGAGGCAAGCTTCCCGGATGTCAAAACATTCACGCTTGATACACCAATTTGGAATATCCGCACAAATGCTTTTTATCAGAAGCTCGGATATGCGGAAGTTCGGCGCGACAGCGATTTTGTGTATTATGAGAAGCGGGCGTTGCGGGCTGGCGCTTGAAGCCCGCAGGGTGGGTAGGACGCAACAACGTGCGGACGTAGGGCGGTGCTCCGCCCTTCTAAAAGGAGAAAAATGAACTATTCAAACACAAACGAACATTTATACGACGATATTGCGCTGTGGGAAAAGACGGACGGCAAGGATTTATTTGCACAAATGCCGCTTGCGCCGGATTCAAAGGACGCGCCCGCAATCCTTGATTTTGGCTATGGCTTTGGAGAGCATTTGTTTGCCTTGAGCAATGCGTATCCGAATGGAAAAATCTACGGAATTGATTGCAGGCCTGCATGCCAGAAAGAAGTTGGCGAAAAAGTCGTAGCGAGGGGACTTAAAAACATCACCTTAATCAATAAAGAAGTTCATAATCTGCAGGATTTTGAGAACGATTCTATGGATTTGGTTCTGCTGTACGATGCGCTTCATGGCGGTGATGGCAAGGGAAAGTACATGCTTTTTGAAGAATCGTTCAGAATACTGAAGTCGGGCGGCTGTCTTTCAATTTTGCCTGTGCATTTGAGCAACTGGCGCGACTGCGAAGGAAAAAAGAAAACGTATTCCCTTAAAATGATTAAAGATGAAGTGCAGAGTTACGGCTTTGAATATGCCGGAACATGCAGCCAAAAAGGCGTTCACTGGGAGAAGAGCCACACGCTGTATTATATCAAAAAGGGCACGATAACGTTTGATGCGCTTGAAAAGGTTGATGTCATGAACTTCGTGAAAAAGTGATTTCACGGCGTGGTGCGGTCGTGCCGGAATACTCGCCGAAGCGCACTAAACACCGCGCCATCCTGACAAGCCGAGGTGAGCCGCCCACAAAACGCAGGCGGTCGCGCCGAAACTCACATCGCGCCGCCCACAAATCGCGCACAGTGCCGCACACTCGCCCTTAGACACGCTTACAACCTCGGCTCAATCTCCTTCTGAATAAAATCAACGCGGTCAAAAATCGTCGGCTTAAAATATGACGCTACCGCCACAACAATCTTCTTTTCCGGGTTAATGTAAATCACATTACCGCTGTTCCCGATAGCTGCATAAATCCCCTTTTTGCGCGAAACTATCCACCACAGGTAGCCGTAATCCATCCCGCGGAAATGCTTGCCTTCAACAGTGCGCGGCGCGGTCATCTCGCGAATCCAGTCAGACGACACTATCTGCCGTCCTCCAAACTCGCCCTTGTTCAGGCACATTTGCCCGATTTTCGCCATGTCCACAGCCGACAAACAAAGCCCGTATCCCGGAGTTCCCAAATCCTGAGGGTCACTAAACCACACCGCCTTTTTCGGAACCTTTTCAATCGTAAACTGCTTGTGCTCCTCTGCAGACTTCGCATAAAAGGTTTTGTGTGCCGGAATGCCAAGCTGCTCAAACAGATACTTGTTCGCGTAATCCACTGTAATCATGCCTGTCGCCTTATAAAGAATGCCGGTCAAAATATGAAGACAAACCGACGAATACTGAAACTCATCAGTCAGCCCCTTCCGCCCGCCAAGAAAATCAAGAGAAGTGTAAGTCCAGTTCTCGCTCGAACAAACCTTGCTCCACGGATCGCCCTTACCCTTATACGGTGCCCGCATCGTAATCAGGTGCTTTATCGTCACATCATAAATTGTCTTTTCGCCACGCTTCACCTTATATTCCGGGAAATAGTCCAGAACCTTTTCGTCAACGCTTTTTATCTGCCCCTTATCAATCGCAATGCCAACCAGCAGCGCAAAAACACTTTTTGTCACAGACATAACATGAGCGCAGTCATCCATTTTGTAACCGTTCCAGCAGTCCGAATAAACTTCCTCGCCGCCTTTGTAAGCCACAATTTGGCATATATTCGGCTGTTTGGTTTCAATCAGTTTGTGAAGCTCTTCTTTGTTCATAAACGTTCCTCCAAGTTTCTTTGGAGTATCTATTTTGATTTTTAATTAGTCAAGCAACAACCCCGACGCAGATTCGCAGCGAAGCTTCAAGCGGAGTCGGGGTATTAAATTAACCCTCGGTACGAATAATGATTTTTAAGATTTAAAGCGATTAAATTCGAATCATTGACAAAAAAAACTTTTTTCTGTATGTTCAAACCAAGATGAAGTTTTCTGTAATCGAAACAACATACACAACCACCTCAACAACAGTAACCACTACTACAGGTACCGGTATGCATTTGGATTACAGGAAAGAATAAGATTGCAGATTATAAGCTGATATAAACTGACCACTTATCTTTTCGGTAAGTGGTCTTTTTTTTTGGCGCAGGAGGAGATTATGGACTTACATGACTACAAAGATGTTGCGGAAAATTACGACCGATACCTGGAAGTAATGTATTCGCAGGAGTTTGACAGGCACGAAAACTTTCAGGAGTTTTATCTGGAGCTTGCAAAAAAGTATGGCAGCGGTGGTGTTGTTGATGTTGCATGCGGAACAGGAGCGGTGCTTCTTTATCTTGCAGAGCGCGGAATTATTGCAGACGGAACTGACATTTCCGAGGAGATGTGCAGGGTTGCTGGTGCAAAAGCAGACAAAATGGGAGTTTCTCTCAACATTTATCCTGCTGATATGACAAAGTTCAACGCAGGCAGAAAATACTCGCTTGCAATAATTGCCCGAAGTGGCTTTATGCATCTGCCGGATACAAAAACTCAAAAAGCAGCTCTCTTAAATCTTCGCGAACAGCTTGCTCCAGGCGGCATT
>JAIKVO010000131.1 GCA_024685655.1 Treponemataceae bacterium | reverse complement strand
CTTCTGCCAGAGCTTATAGGCAATTTCGCGGTTGGAGCAGACAAACATTGCTTTGCCTTCAACAGTCGCACCTTCACGAACCCGGGTTTCATAATGGTCAATAAAATCCCTGGCAACTTCGGCAACTACATCATCATCACCAATAATTGCATCAAGATTTGCAACCGCTTTTTTACTTGCGGCAATCTGCTCTTCGTTAGCGCCTTCATCCTCGCACTGGGCATAATACTCTTCGATTTCGCGAACCTTTTTCTGATCAAGAATAACCTTTGCAGCACGGCCTTCGTAAACAAGATTTACAGTAATTCCATCGGCAACAGATTCCTTCATGGTGTAAGTTTCAACAATATCACCAAAGACCTTAGCCATTTCATCAATCGGAGTTCCGGTAAAACCGACATAAGTTGCGTTAGGAAGCGAATCATGCAGATATTTTGCAAAGCCGTATTTATGCTCAACAATTCCTTTTTCAGAATTGATTTCAACAGATTCATCAATATTATTCTGACTTCTGTGGGCTTCATCACTAATACAGATAATGTTTGAACGGTCAGAAAGAAGCTTTATATCCTCACAGAATTTCTGAATAGTAGTAAGAAAAACACCGCCGCTTTTACGACCGCAAAGTCTTTCCTTCAAATCAGCACGGTTTTCAATGCATTCAACAGTTTCATCCCCTATATAGTTCTTGCTTTCCAAAAAGATTTTGCTCAGCTGAACATCAAGGTCAGTTCGGTCAGTAATTACAACAATAGTCGGACTTTCAAGCTCCCTAGACCTCATCAAAAGACGGCTCAAGAAAACCATGGTATAACTTTTACCACAGCCGGTAGCACCAAAATAAATACCGCCCTTACCATCACCCTTAGGACGAATAGCCTTGCATATAGATTTATACAAAGACTGAGCCGCAAAAAACTGAGGATAGCGGCAGACAATATTACTTTCTTTAGCACTGGAATCCGGGAAGTAAACAAAATCCTTAATAACCTGAATAAGCCTGTCTTTTCTAAAAAGCCCGCGAACCATAGTCATCAAAGAAGAAATTCCGTCACTTTCTTTATCAGTACTTTCTACCTTGCGCCAGGCATAAAAATATTCGTAAGGACTGAACAGTGAACCAATCTTATTATTCACTCCGTCGCTGATTACTACAAAAGCATTGTATTTGAAAAGCTCTGGAATATCACGACGATAGCGGATTGTAAGCTGTTTGTAAGCATCTTCAATTGTTGTGTTTTCTTTTATTGCCGACTTAAACTCAAGCACAACAAGCGGGAGTCCGTTTACATAAACAATACCGTCTGGAATACGAAGCTGCTCACGGCCCTGAATCTCAACCTGATTTACAATTTCAAAAAAGTTTTTCTCTGGCTCATCAAAATCGATAAGCTGAATAAAAAGATCTTTCTTAGCTTTATCTTCCCGTCTGAAAGTAAAACCATTGCAGATTAAATCCAGCACCTTCTTGTTGGCATCATAATCTGAACCGCTGATATTTTTGATTTGAGCAGTAATAGAAGCAATTTCACTTTCTGACAAATCCTCAAGCGCATATCTGTGGCGGAGGTAAGCCGCAAGCAGTTCCCCAAGCAAAACATCACTTTTTTCGCGATGAATAACCTGCCCCGTCTGATGAGTGTACCCCTCATTTTCAAAGAGCTCCATAATGGAAAGTTCTAGACTGTGCTCGGTGAATTGCATGATTTCTTCTCCTTATTTTTTCTTACCCTTATTTTCAATCTTATTCAATTCTTTAAGCGTTTCAATATAAGCCTTTTCTACAGAAGAAAGTGTTTTTACCTGATATTTTCTGTATTCTCCTTCTGCTTTTTCCATTGCTTTTTTATGGCTGATTTTACCAGCTCCTTCCAAAACCTCTTCGCCCACAGAATGAATTGTACGGTCAAGCTGCTCAACATAATCACTCATGTGCATTTCGTTATGATTTTCTGCCTGATACTCTGCCACATCAAAAAAAGCAGAAACAAGCGCATTCAGTTTTTTAAGCTCTTTTTCACTAAGATAATTCTTTGCAATTCGCACATCATCAAGAGTAACATCGGCACCCTTGAATGAAGTAAGCCCCATAAACTCTTTATCGCGGTTTGCACGGTCATAAATGATTTCGGCAGCCGTCTGTTTGCTTACAGCATAATGGAGCTTGTTTTGAACCATTTTGAAAAATGCAACAGATTCAGCCGATTTAGGATTATAGTCCGCACTTGTCGCATACAAATCCAAAACCTGCCTATACATAACTTTTTCAGAAGAACGGATATCGCGGATTCGAGCCAAAAGTTCTTTCCAATAATCGCCGCCACCAGCTTCTTTCAACCGTTCATCGTCCATAGTAAAGCCTTTGCGGATATATTCGTTCAGCCGCTTTGTTGCCCACTGGCGGAACTGAGTTCCTCGCAAAGACTTAACCCTATACCCTACTGAAATTATTACATCAAGGTTGTAGTAATTTGTAGGCTTGGTAGAAAAATCGGAATTTCCGATTTTTCTCACTACGTTTTCTTTTTCAAGCTCGCCCTCTTCAAAAATATTCAGAATATGCTCATTTATAGTTGACCGCGATTTTTCAAAAAGAGAAGCCATATCGTCAATAGTAAGCCAGACAGTTTCTCCTTCAAATCTAACATCAATAGAAACTTTGTCATCTGCGGTCTTAAAAATAACAATTTCGCCAGTTTTATTTTCTGCCATGTTTTTCTCCATTTATTAGGAGGGGGAAGTCTCCCCCTCGCTCCAGCCCGCTTTGCGGTCTTACGCTACCCCCTCTGCGGGGGACACCCCCGCAACGCCCCTAGGATTTTTCTGTGTATTATCGACTTTTTTATTATCTTCTCTGTATTTAAATGATTTCTTATATTCGTCCACTGTTATTGAATACTTCGTTGAAAAGTAATCAGTGAAAACTTTCTCTTTTCTCAATTCTTTAAAAATTGGCCATTCTAACAAATCGTTTTGATGAATGTCAGTGTTTTCATTTTTTAAAAGATCTACAGCAGTATCAAAATCTTTTTCAAGGACCGCCTTGCAAATTTTATAATCTGCAGTACACATACTCCAATCTTGTTCATCAATTATTTTTATACACTTTATATTATCTTTTTTCCAAAGATAACACTGGGCCAAATTAATATTCATCATCAATTTATTTGCATTTGTCATGTTATGAAAATAGTTAATTGGAAAGTTTAGCATTTTAATCGCCAAATCGTAGTTTTCCTCAGAAATTAAATTAAATGCAATATCATTTATGGCAATCTCTGAATCCTGATTTTCATTTGGACATAAAATTCTCCAAATAGTTGTTGTAAGTTTTATTCCAATTTCAAAAAGACAATTAACAGAATTTGAGAAGTAATGCTCTGTTATATCTAGAATATCTCCTAAGTTAACTGATATTTTACATCCTAATTGTTTACAATTTGAAATATAACTGTCGTTTACTATACCATCATTATGAGTAAATAAATTTCTTCTCTCTGTAATTTCATAGAAGTTTTCAAGCAATAACTTATCTGATTGTAAATTTATGTTTAATTTTTTTTCAAACCAAAGAATTTGTTCTTTATGTGATTTTCTAAGAAGTGTTTCAATTTCTTTTGAAATAATATACTCTTTTGCTTTCTCTAAAGTACCAAATTCAACTATTTCCTTGAAAGATAATTGTCGTTCAGAATTATTTAATATTTCAGGTTTTAAAGTCATTGCTAATCTAGCTAAATTCCCGATGAGAGCATCATATTGGCAAATTAATGTAATAAGATACATTCGAGGGATTAATTTTCTTGCTACATCTAATCTATCTATTTTTTTAGAAATTTTATTATATGAATTATAAACTTCTGGTGGTACTGTGTATTCAAAATCATCATCATTTTTTTTATCTGTTATCTCACAATTATTATTTATAAATTGTTTTAACTCTTTCATATATTGAGAATGAAAAGCTGATGTAATTGAATAATTCATAGGAAGTGTTGTTCTTAATGCTTGAACCTCTACTTCCCATTCTTTCAATAAATCCTTAAATGTCATTTTTTACCTACCTTTTAGATATTTGTGAAATTAATATATTCTTTAAACAATATAAGTTTCCTAATTCAGCATTATTTCGTTGCACTGAATTTAGTATTACTTCAGATTGTTCTATGTATCTATGATAATTTGCATTATTTGGAATTCTTATTTTTATCTTAGATAATCCAGAAATTGTTAATGCTGTTTATGTTGAACCAATACTTATTTGTTCGATTTTATTCTTAAATTGCTTGCTATTAAGAAAATCATAAATAATATAATTGGAATTATTTTGGAAGTTTCTGAACCAAATAAGATTTCCGTCTTTGAAATAAAATTTATCATTTTCAGTAACCATATATGAATTGCCAATAGTTCCAACAGCAGTTATCAAAATATCTCCTGCATTTGGAACTCCATATTTTTCAATTTTTTCATTATAGGATTCTTCTGTAATATATAAAGGATTTGAAATTGGAAATCCTTGTCGTTTTTCTGTTATTTCTCCGCCTCTATAAAAAGGGATACCTTCTGGAACATACTCATCAAAGAATACTCTTTTACTAGAAGTTAAATCTGCTAATTCTGAAAGTTCAACTTCAATGCATTCATCTGATTCCCACATTTTCTCAAACAAACACTGTGCTGTCTTTTCCAGATTTTCATTTATCTTCTGCTTAAGCTGGATGCGTTTTGTGATGGCGTTGTAGGTGTTTACGATTTTTTCTTGTTCTTTCAGGTCGGGAACTGGAATCTCTACTCGGCACATTTCATCCCAGTCAAAAATT
>JAIKVO010000097.1 GCA_024685655.1 Treponemataceae bacterium | reverse complement strand
ACCTTTCAGATTCTGAAATCCTCATTGAACTTGGTAACCGGATAAAAGCCTGCCGCATACGAAAATCGTATACTCAAGGTGAATTTGCTGCCCTGTCAGGTGTTTCAAAGGGGACTGTTTCGAATGTTGAAAAAGGAGAAAGCGTACAGTTTGGAAATCTGCTTAAAATCTTTAGGGAACTGGATTTACTAAATTCTCTTGAAGTCCTTTTACCCGCTTCTGAAATAAGCCCTATGGAATTGATTCAGTCAAAGTTTGAAAAGCCGCGCCAGAGAGTAAGAAAAGCAACGGACACTCAGAAACAAAGCAATTCAAACTGGAAATGGGGAGAGGATGAATGAAAAACAATGCAGAAATAAGACTATGGGGAACTGTCATCGGTGCCGTCTCCCTTGATGACCAGAATCGTACTGCAGATTTTGAATATAATCCTTCTTTTGTGCAAAGTGGAATACAGCTTTCTCCTGTTGTAATGCCGCTAAAAAAAGGCATTTATAGGTTTCCGGAGCTTCCGTATGAAACGTATCATGGGCTTCCGGGGTTGGTTTCAGATTCGCTTCCTGACAAATTTGGTAACAGTATTATTGATGTGTGGTTGTCAAAACAAGGCCGGCTTCCCGAAAGCTTTAATGCAGTTGAAAGACTGTGTTATACAGGAAAGCGCGGAATGGGTGCTTTGGAATATTATCCCGTAATTGCTTCTGAAAATATAGATGAAAAAATCAATGTTTCAGAACTTGTAGAGCTGGCATCTATGGTCTTAAGAAACCGTAAAAGTTTGAATATTGTTCTTGATGAATGTAACAAAGCAGAAATGAATACAGCTCTTTCTCAAATTATAAGCGTCGGAACTTCTGCCGGTGGAGCAAGAGCGAAAGCAGTAATTGCATGGAATCCTGAAACAAATGAAGTCCGCTCCGGGCAGACGGAGAATTCAAAAGGGTTTGAACACTGGTTGATTAAATTCAGCGGAGTTGCAGGGAATAAAGATAAGGAAGATGAAGACCGGGAAGATTTTGGTATCATTGAATATACATATTATCTTATGGCTAAAGAAGCCGGAATTAATATGAGCGAATGCAGAATTCTGGATGATGGTAAAAACTCGCATTTTATGACAAAACGCTTTGACCGTGATGACAAAGGTAATAAATTTCACATGCAGACATTATGCGCTATGGCTCACATGGATTTTAACCAGGCAGGGGCCTACAGTTATGAACAGTTTTTTTCCGTCATGAATAAAATAGGCCTACATCATCTGGATTCTGTTGAGGCATTTAAGCGGATGGTATTCAATATCTATGCCTTTAACTGTGACGATCACACAAAAAACATTTCTTTCCTCATGGATAAGCAGGGACAATGGAAACTTTCTCCTGCCTACGATGTTTCTTTTGCCTATAATCCAAATGGATTGTGGACATCAAGCCATCAGATGACCGTTAACGGAAAAAGAAAAAACTTTACAGAATTAGATTTTGAAAACTGTGCGAAATTTGGAAACCTATCTCACCGTGAAGTTAAAAATGCAATAGCCGATGTAAAAACAGCGGTTTCTAATTGGAAGATAATAGCAAAAAATTCAGGGGTTTCCCAAAGAAGAATCGACGAGATTTGGGAGTTTATAAAAATAAGTTTATAAGTGTCTGCGTTGGATTTTTAGTGATATTTCGCGTAAGTGGCACGTTGCTCAGGGCGCGAAATGAGCCATCTGGAAAAGAAAAGTGTCAAAATGAACCAGTAAAGTGGGTGAAAGTAAACAGTGTGTCAAATTTACACAATAGAATATAATAACAGAGTGTCAAAAAGTAAAGAAAAATCGATAAAAATCTGCGGATAAAAACTGAAGGGCGGATTTATGAGATTTAACTGTTTGTTTTATAAGAAATTGGAAGTGGAGTGTGTGCAAGTAAATTTCTGGAAATATTTTTTTTGTTGATTTGGGATTTTGGCACGGTATTTGCAATTATGATTGTGTAACGGAAGTTGCAAACGGAGGCACAAAATGACAAATGATGATGTAATACTTGCGATGTATCTTAAAGAGATCAACAAAATCCCGCTTCTTTCACGAGATGAGGAGACCGAGCTTGCCCAGCGCGCAAAGGCTGGCGATAAAATTGCAAAAGACAAGATAGTACGCGCTAATCTCCGCTTTGTAGTCAATGTTGCAAAAAAATATCAGAACCGTGGTCTTGACCTTACTGACCTTATCAGCGAGGGCAATATCGGGCTTCTTACAGCAATCGACCGTTACGATGTGTCAAAAGGATACCATTTCATTTCTTACGCAGTTTGGTGGATTCGCCAGGCGATACTAAAAGCTATCTACGAGAAGGCAAAGATGATTCGTCTGCCGCTTAACAGAGCGAACGAGCTTGTTCAAATTGAAAAAGCCCGCAAGACTGTGGGCGGAAGCAAGTCCGAGGAGCAGGAGATTCGGGAAATTGCCGAGATGCTCAACATGGACAAGGCTCATGTGCGTGATTTGCTTAATATAGCAAGAGATATGATTTCTCTGGATACAGCGGTAAATCCTGGCGATTCTGACAGTTCTTCACTTGGTGAGTTTATTTCTGATTCGCTTTACGATGATCCGGAAGAGCACGCTATGCAGACGAGCATGAAAGAAGATATAGATGCTGTTCTTGACAGCCTTACAGAGAAAGAGGCGGAGGTACTTCGCTGCCGCTTCGGCCTTAACGGAAAAGAGTCTATGTCGCTTAAGGAAGTTGGCGATGTGTTCCATCTGACCAAAGAGAGAATCCGTCAGATTGAGAAAAAAGCTATTAGACGCTTAAAGCACCCGACTCGCATGAGCAAACTGGAAGCTTACGTCGCGTAAGTTTAGTTTGTTCTCGTTTGTGCGCGGCTTGTGGCGTGTCACCTGGCCAGGTTTTCGAGTATATCCGCTCTGGCTTGCTCCAGAATTGCTTTGTCGCGGACGGGATCCGCTATGCCGAGCGTTATATAGCCCGACTGCTGTATTCCGTTCACGTCGCCGGGGCCGCGTAGTTTTAAGTCTTCTTCACCGATATAAAATCCGTCCGTGCTTTCGTGAAGCACTTTAAGACGCGCTTTTCCAAGCTCAGTAAGTTTCTCGCTGTACACAAGAAAACAGAAAGATGCCGCGCTTCCGCGTCCTACGCGTCCTCTCAGCTGATGAAGGGCGGCAAGTCCGAACCGTTCCGCATGCTCTATGACCATGCATGTCGCGTTCGGTACGTCAACGCCGACTTCAACTACGCTCGTTGCGACAAGAACCTGAACTTCGCCTTTGCGGAACGCTTCTAGTGCGGCTATTTGCTCCGCCTCATCCGTTCGCGAGTGAATAAGCGCGCATTTGAACTCAGGGTACACTTGCTGCGACAAAAAGCTGTACATCGATTCGGCGGATTTAAGCGACTTTTGTCCGCTTGTTGTTCCGGTGCCTGTGTTACCGGCATATTTCACATCGCCTGTTCCGCCGGCCGCTGTGCTTCGGGTGCCGTCCGTACTGATTGCAGTTTTCGCTCCGCCGTCCGCATTGAACGCTGCCATGTTGTTTTGAGTATCGCCCTGCTCGGCGGTATCATCCTCCGGGCTGTCCACGTTTTCTATAAGCGGGTAGACAAAGTACGCCTGGTGCCCGTTTTTAAGCTCCTGGCGGACGGCCTCGTACACGCGCGACTCGTTCCCTTCTTTTGTGAGGTATGTTTTTATTGGCTGGCGGCCGGCGGGCATCGACTTGATAATCGAGATATCTAGATCGCCGAAAAGCGTGTGCGCGAGCGTCTGCGGTATTGGTGTCGCGCTCATGAGAAGAAAGTCCGGTGCGCGCGGCATGATGCCTTGTGCGAGTTTTTCTTTTTGCACGACCGATTGTCTGCCTTTGTCAAGGATTGCGCTACGCTGAACGACACCGAAGCGGTGCTGCTCGTCTATTACGACGAATCGTAAGTCGTGGTAAAGCACAGCTTGTGAGAAAACTGCGTGTGTTCCGATAATTATATCTATCTCGCCTTTTTTTAATGCGGAAAGAAGCTGCGATCTGCCGGAAGCCTTTAAGTTCCCTGTAAGAAATGCGACTTTTATGCTTAATGGTTCAAGAAGCTTTGCCGCGTTGTTTGCATGCTGCCGCGCTAAGATTTCTGTCGGAGCCATCATAACGCATTGTCCGCCGTAATCCACAGTACGAAGCGCGGCAAAAAAAGCGGCTAGCGTTTTTCCGGAGCCGACATCGCCTTGTAAGAGCCGAGCCATGTGGAACTGCGCGGCTGACGTGCTTGCGCCATCGGTGGGAACCGTGCTCTCGGAGTCATTGCCCGGCTGCTCACCGTCTTTGTTCACGGATATTTCGTCCGGTTTTACGGGTGGATTTGCCGCTTCTGTTTCTGTGAGCACGCCGGTTTCTGACTCACGAACAGCCCCAAACTGCACATCCGGCTGGTTGTTCGAAAGGTCGATATCTATGTTCATTTCATAGATGACTTTTTTCTGATCCTCGGTAAGCTCGAACGGCAGTCGCGCAAGAAGCTGCTTCTGCCTGGGCGATAGTGTTTCCTCAAAAGTTTTCTTGCTTCCATCAACTGATTTTTTTGCTTTCTCGGCAGTTTTTCTGTGTTCCTCCGAACGCTTCAGTATCGTTTCCTGAAAGTGGTAGAGTTCTTCGTAAATAAGCGAGTATTTTGCTTTTTCTGCTGTATCTATGTCACGCGGCTGATGCATGCAAAAAACTGCTTCTTTTTTTTGCATAAGTCCGCGTTTTTCTATAATGTTTTCCGGCAGCTCGTTTTCAATTCCTTTGCAGTATTCTTTCAGTGCTTTTGTTATGATTTTTCGAAGCTGTGTTTGTGAAAGACCTGCTGTGAGCGGATAAATCGGGAATACTGCGGAACCTGGTACTGGTTTGTCAAGGAATTCGTCTATTGACGCGGACTTCGCAAGGCATGTCGCCTCAAACGCAGATGTCTGAAGTTCCCCATAGCGTGGCGAGAATCTGCCGGTAACCGCGATAACAGACCCGACTGGAAGCGATTTTTCCAGAAAAGAACGGTTGAAACATACTAAGGCGGCTGTAGCTGTTCCGTCATCGATGATGATTTTAAGCGTGCGCATCCTGCCGAAACCGAACCAGTCGTGGCGAAGGACTTGCGCTATTGTGTGCACTTTTGACGTGCTTTTCCATGCAGAAAGGGGAATTTTTCTTGTTCTGTCCTCCCATGTCTTTGGCCAGTAAGATAGAAGATTTGATACTGTAAAAATTCCGAGTCTCGCCAGAAGCTTTTCCAACGAAGGACCTACTCCTGCAACAGTGCTGACAGGTGTGCCTATATCCTTTAGTTTCATGGTATTGCAAATTATATCATATTAACGTACATTATGTTATCACGAATTCGAAAAAGTAAAAAAAAAGAGGTTTGTGAATGGAATCGATAATTGCTTTTTTCAGCAGCTATTTTACATATTGGCCGCTCGTTTGTTTCTTCGCGTTAGTTTTGGCTGGCTTCAATCTTCCTATATCCGAAGATGTCCTTATTGTAATGTCTGCGTTGATTGCATATGAGGACAATTCTCTGCTTATTCCGAACTATATTGCTTTATATGCCGGTATTTACGTAAGCGACATAATCTGTTACTGGATGGGACGATTAATAGGTAAGGGTGTTCTTAAGATTAAGTTTTTTACAAAGGCGCTTTCAAATTCAAAAATGGAGTTTCTTTCCAAAAAACTTGAGAAGCATGGTTTCCTTACGTTTATAGTGACACGGTTTATTCCGTTCGGAATGAGGAACGCGCTTTTTATGACATCGGGCTTTACAGTGCTGCCTTTCCCGAAATTCATGCTGTTTGATGGAATAGCTGCGGTTATCAGCTCGCTCACGTTGTATTCTTTAGTGTTATTCATTGGTGAATCTGCGCAGAAAGGCTTTAAGATTGTCGGCATTGTTCTTTTTATAATCATTTGGAGTGCTGTTCTTGTTTTTGTAATAAAAAAGATTATCGACCATAAGAAAAAGAAAAAAAATGCAATTATGCAAAAAAATGATATTCAAGTTGAGGAAAGCTCTGAATTAGAAGAAATGCCTGTAAAGCAGGTTGGTGAAAGATAAAAAAAAGCCCCAGGAAGGCGAGACTACGGAAAAAGCCCTAATACTTAGGAATTATTCAGCAGCCTCGGAAAGTCCGGGGATAGATAGCTCAACACGAACACAAGATTTATTCAGTTTTATTCTCAGATGTTTTTGTAGCCGCTTTAGCTGCGGTTTTGTTTATATCAGCTTTGTTCTCATCTTCTTTTGGAAGCTCTGGGTTTATCCAATACCAGTATTTGTTGTTCCTATGGACGAACATTGCAGTTCTTGCTGTCACAAATACAACAATATATAGGAAGAAAGCCGAATAAAGAACAGGATGATGAATATCAAAGAACAATGCGATACACATTGCTGCAGTCAGTATAAAATCTGGTTTTGGTTCTTTTTCTTTCATTATGATCGCGCTTAGGAGCGCAGCTGAGTAATCAACGTGATAAAATGTGAGGGTAAGGAACGCAATGGCGAAAGAGCCTTTCTCCAAAAATGTCGCCGCAAGAGTAAGAATCAAGCCTAAAATCAGATAGAGGATGAAATTCTTGGATATCTTCTTTGTGCGAATTAGTGTCGTCACAATTGAGATAATTGGGAATATCAAAGAAATGGCGAGAACCACTTCTACGAGCGTTATGTTGTATCCCTGAAGGAATGAGATTGGAATATTTATAGATTTCGTGAAAAAAGCATGTACCTTGGGGAGATATCCGACTGTTGAAAACAAAGACAATACCAAGACTGTCTCTGATGAGCCGAATTTACCGAGATGAAGTTTGCTCGTAACATACTTTTCCCAGAATGCAGTCATTTGCGTAAAATATGAGACATAGAGAAGAATTCCGACAAACAGAAGGTTTCTTACTCCGTACGCAGTTAATACGCAGAACAGTAATTCTCCCGTGACGAATGTATCAAGAAAGTGATCGCAGAATTCACCTAAAGGAGAACCTGTTTTTGTGCGTCGTGCCTGCAAGCCGTCTGCAGTGTCACCGATAAGATAAAAAATAAATAAAAACGGTATCAGAATCCAAATAGGCCAGTTTGTTTTTCTTGCGGTCAGTGCGATTACTGATGCTAAGAACACGAATCCGTTGGACATAATCGTGATTATGTTTGCAGGCAGCCATAAAGGAAGTTTTGTTATGAGCTTTTTTGCGAGCGGAACTAGTACGTAGCAGTCAATAATAGACATATCTTCTGCTGAATAGGAATAGTTTTTTTTGGAATCTCCGTACTCTGTAGTGACAGTTTTATTTATATTCATAGAAGAAAGTATATCATAAAAGGAAATCCGTTACAACATTATTTATTTATAGGAATAGAGTTCTACTGATATACCTGTTTACACCGTAAGAATCTCGTGCGATAATATGAAAATATCGTAGCCGGATGATTGTTTTTCAATAATTCTTTAACGCTTTAACAATCTTTTTGTGTCGATAATGGAGAGTGTCTGTGAAAAAGTATAAAATTTTCACGTTTGTTTTTTTTCTTGTTCTATTAGCGTTAATTCCTTTGCATGCTCAGCCTTTTTCAGAGACATATTTTACACTTCTTCCTGCTGGGACTGACGGTACTGCCGGAAAAGATGCCAGGTATGCGCTTTTTGGTGACTGGCCGCAATCTCCTCTGTCCTATGGCGTAAAAATCGATGAAAGCAAATCAGTGCAGGTTGGTGCGTTTACATATTATTACGGAAGCGATGGTTACTGGTATGCGAAAGTTGACTGGGATTATTACAAGGTAGAGCCTATAAAATGGCGGATTGTCACCGACAACTACAACGGAAATATTCTTCTTCTTGCGGAGAGCATTCTTTTCAGCATAGATTGGTATGACAACTCAACTGCTGATTTCAGAACAGTAAACGGCAATGAAGTTTATGACAACAACTACGAGCATTCAAAAGTCCGCGCTTATCTGAACGGTCTTTCATATCCCGTGAAAAAATCGAACAAAACTTCTCAAACTACGAATGATGAATTTCAGGGAAAAGGATTTTTGCAGACTGCGTTCAGTGAATATATCCGGTACTATATAGCCGACACAAAAGTAGATAATAGCCCGGAAAGCTCTGCAACGGAGACTGGTTTCTACAATTATAACACAGCATCGCTTTCATCGTGCGATGATACGTTGGACAAAATATTTCTTCTTAGCCGGAAAGAAGCTACGACAAAAAAATATGGTTTCGGTGAGTACTTTGAAACTGGTTCCGCTTCCGGGCGAGTTCGTCTGCCAACTCATTTTGCAGAGGCAAGCGCGGAAGATAATCCTGAAGATGATATAGAAGAATGGTGGCTTCGTTCCCCGTATGCTTCGTTTTATGCCGAGCCGCAGTATGTTGAGAATGATACTGACGGTGCATTGCTGCTTCAGACTTTGGGAGTTGTAGTCGGCGAGGAAAGAAATCTTTTTATTGAGAACGCAAAGAAGTATTTGGGTGTTCCGTATGTTTGGGGCGGAACGTCGAAAAAAGGAATTGACTGTTCGGGACTGACTTATCTTGCGGCGCAGGCAATAGGAATGCAGATTCCAAGAACGGCGGCTCTTCAATATCAGGCTTCCACGCACATTAAGGATTCTGAGCGTCAGCCAGGTGATCTTGTTTTTTTCAGTGAGAACGGTACAAAAGTTTCCCACGTTGGAATTTATCTTGGTGACAACAAGATGATCAATGCTGTCAGTGATGGCCGCAGAACTGGCGTTATAATATCTGCCCTTAGCGAGCCATATTGGAAGAGAACGTATTACGCTTCTGGCCGCATTCTGGCAGATTCTTCTGCAGGTCTGAACATTACCAAGCAGCAAGGAAGTTCGTCTGGTTCTTCTGTAGCGCAAGGATTCTCGCAGGATTCTCCATTTTTTAATCATGCTACACACTCTGTTTTCACTGTCGAAAGCAACGGAAACATGAGAGTATCCGGTGAGGGCGATGGAGAAAGCTTTGTCGGAACGGAAATCCATGGTCTTGTTCCAGCTCTGGCAATCTCATCAGATATACCGACTCTCAAAAGCATAGAAGTTTCGTCGAAGCCAAAGAAGACAACTTACAGTCCCGGGGAGGAGCTTGATCTTACAGGACTCGTTATTACAGCGACATATAGTGACGGCAGCAAGAAAACTCTGACCCGCTATACTACGAGCGGTTTTGATTCTACGGTAGCCGGAAATCACAAACTTACTATAAAGTGCTCGGAATTGCTTGTAGAAAAAGAACTTAGTATAGATTACAAAGTTGTTCTGCCTGTGATAGGTATTTCTTCAAAGCCGACTAAGACGGTTTATAATGCCGGAGAGTCGCTTGACCTCAAAGGACTTGTCATTACGGCAACATACTATGACGGTACAAAGAAAACGATCACCAACTACACGGTAAGCGATTTCGATACGGAGATTGCAGGAAATCATACCCTTACGATACGTTTGGGAGAGCCTTATTCCGACCAAAGTTTTAAAATCGATTACACAGTCTCATTCCCATTTAAAGGAACATTTACAGGCGAGTTCAAAGGAACTGAATATACAGAGCTTCCAAAAGGAACAGACGGAACGTTCGGTACAAAAGGTCGATATGCACTGTTTGGTGATTGGCCGCAGACTAAAAAGGCATCGAATATCGCTATAGACGAAACAAAATCGGTAAAAGTCGGTGCGTTTACGTACTATTTGGGAAGTGACGGAGCTTTCTACGCGAAGATATTTGAGAATGCATTCTCATCAAATTACAAATATGCCGATGGAACGACAGCAGGAAGAAATAATCAGACGTATAAATACTTTAAGGTCGAACCTATAAAGTGGCGCGTAGTAACTGACTTTTACAGCGGAAATGCTATGCTGCTGGCAGAAAACGTTCTTGCGGCAGGTACGTGGTACTCTGGTTACGACTATTCATATTCCGGCGGAGGAACGAATGCTCACAGATCTATAAGCGGAAACACTGTTTATCCGAACAATTATGAGTATTCTACAATTCGTGCGTATCTTAACGGTCTTTCATATTATACGTTGGAAACAAGCGGAAACCACAAGCAGTCTGTGAACAAAGATTATGTTGATAAAGGCTTTTTGCAGACTGCATTCAGCAAGAAAGCCCAGAATCAGATTGTGACTACAACAGTTGACAACAGTGAAGAAAGTACCGCAAAAGATGAGAGACTTGCAAGCCAATCGTCAAAATACATAAGTAATAATACGAAAGATAAGATATTCCTTCTGAGTGTGAACGATGCGACTAAGAAGGCGTTCGGTTTGGGCGAGAAGTCCGGAAGTACGGCTGTGCCTGAGAGGTCTCGCCTTTTGACTGATTTTTCGAAAGCATTGGGTGCACGAGTTGTTTCTGGCAGCGGCAAATCTACGAAAGGTGCTTGGTGGCTCCGTTCTCCAAGTGATTCTTTCTGGCAGTCTGTATACCGGGTGGTAGATTCTTCTATAGAAACTGCACGTGATGATGTTAATGAGACAAGCAATGGAATTGTTCCTGCGTTGTGCCTTCCGAATAGCATGGTGACTCCTGCCGGCCCGATGACTTTGGACAGTATAGAGGTTATAAACAAGAGCTATACAGCAGGACGAGAGTATAATATAGGAGAATCTGCTGCTTGGATTCTGTTTGATATATCATCTGTAATTGCGAATTATAGTGATGGTAGCTCAAAAGAAGTGATGGAGTATATTATAAAAGGATTCAGCTCCTCCACGCCGGGAAAGCATACGATTACACTGAGCTATACGGAGAATGGTGTTACGAAAGAAATCCCGTATAGTTATACGATTACTGGAAAAAATTCAACCGGCTCAAAGCAAGATGATACAGAAGATTATAAGATTGTAATTACGGATAATGGAAAAAGCAGATCAATGTCCACGACATTGATTTCCAGAAATTCAAGCGGTTCCGGTAGTTCTGGAAGCAGTGGTAGTTCGGCAGGAAGCTCGACCAAACCGAGCGGTACGAGTTCTTCAAGCAGCTCTTCTTCTGGAACAGGCTCGGCAAGTAGCACGACTAAACCGAGCGGCACAGGTTCTTCAAGCAGCTCTGACAGTTCCAGTTCGAGTACAAACACAACGAGCGGAGTAGGAACAAGCTCCGGTACAAACAGCAAGCCACAGAACACAGGTATGCCAGCTGTTCTCGAAAGTATAGAAATTAATATTAATCCGTTCGCTATGGATTATGAGTATGAAGTTGGTGAAACTATCGACTGGATTACTTGGGATATAGATTCTGTAGTCGCAAAATACAGTGACGGTAGTTCGAAAGATTTGAAAGAATTTATTATTCGAGATTTCAATTCATCTATTCCTGGAAAACATACAGCGACAGTGAGCTATGAAGAAAATGGAGTAACTAAAGAAGCCCCGTTTGTTTATACAATAACCTCATGGGGATCGAGTTCAGGAAATGCTGACAGTAGGCTGGAAGATTACTCTATACTTGTTTATTACAGCGGAAAGACAAAAAAGGTAAATGCCACAAGAATTCCGCGTGAAGATGATAATTCTGATATGACGGATAATTCTGCAGCCGATGTTGCAGATTCCTCAAGTTCGGAAAATATTCCAGATTCGGCGAGCAGTTCGGCAACGGCTACGGTTTCAAATACAACTGTCAATCCAACCACTGTAGTCACCACAGAATCACAACCACGGAAAACTAATGTGATTCCAGAAAGAGTAGGAATCGTCCGCTATGAAAAACAGGCAAAAGCAAGCGATGCTGCAAAAGTCGTAGGTGCGGCTGTAGATGAGAATGAATCTGGCTTATTCAAGCAGGCGAGTGTAAGCAACACGGCAGGAACTGGATATACGGAGCTTCCCGCTGGAACAGACGGAACGGCAGGAAGAAGCGGAAAATATGTTCTGTTCGGCGAATGGCCGCAGTCGCTTAAGGAAAACGATGTCGTTGTTTATGAATCCGAGACACGGCAGGCAGGCTCATTCACGTATTACCTTGGTAGTGACGGAGAGTGGTACTGTGAGGCATATGCTTTCTACTTTAAGGTAGAGCCTATTAAGTGGCGTGTTCTTACCGATGATTTCAACGGAAATACTCTGCTTTTGTCAGAGAAGTCACTTATGGACTGTCAGTTCTATGATTACATATACAATAGAACTCTGGACGGAAAAGTAGTTTATCCTAACAATTACGAGCACTCAAAAATTCGTGCTTACCTTAATGGTATTTCGTATATAACAAAAGATTCTGACAGCTCAATGCAAATCATGAACTCATCGTTCGTGAACAAAGGTTTCTTACAGACTGCGTTCAGCGAGACTGCGCAGAAAGTAATTGCGTCTACAACAATTGACAACGGTTTGTACAGCACTTCTGATGCGGCCCGTAAGCAACCTGCGGTTGGGCAGTTTATCTGCGCAGATACAACGGATAAAGTATTCCTTTTGAGCGAGAAAGAAATTACAGAATCGCTTTATGGTTTCCCAAAGTACGATAAAACAGGAAGCACAAGAATCCGTGAATCTACTGATTATCTGGATATGACTGGTGAAATTCCTTATTCTGACTTGATTACTGGCCGTTATTGGTGGCTTAGGTCTCCTTATTATTTCTCAAGCTTTGATGAGGGATGTTGTGTACGCCAGGTACTTTATGACGGAAATACAGAAGAATATGATTATATCAATGACTGCATAGACGTAGTTCCTGCGATTTGTATCGTAAAGTAGAAATATTGGAGAGTTATTATGGAAAAAAGAAGGCTATTTGCAAAATATTGCAGACAACACGGTATGTCGTGGATGTTCCGTACATCTCACCGTTTTGCTAGCGCATTTGCACTTATTGTGTTCATTTGCATTTGCGGCGGCAACATTTTCGCACAGACAGATTTCAGGGGAACGGTTTTTACCGAACTTCCAAAAGGAACGGACGGAACGATAGGACCGACAGGGGATTACGTGCTTTTCGGTGACTGGCCCCAGTCGAAGAAAGCGAGCAATGTCATTGTGAATGAAAGACGTTCCGTAAATGTAGGAGCGTTCATATATTATTACGGAAATGATGGCAACTGGTACGCAAAGAAAAACGATTTCTACTTTAAGGTGGAGCCGATAAAATGGCGCGTTCTAACAGTTGATTATCAGCCTGCGGGTGGAATGCTGCTTCTTGCGGAGAATATCCTTGCCTATGATATATGGCAAGATTCCGATGATGACGGCAAACGTGCAAGTAAATATAAGACGGGCTATAACAGACGGAATATAGACCGTGAGATGGTTTATCTTAACAATTACGAGCATTCAAGAATACGTGCGTTCCTTAACGGACTTTCTTACCACGTAAAGAAAACAGCAGATCATGATCAGATATTGAACGATGAATTCCTTAATAGGGGCTTTTTGCAGACTGCATTCAGCGCAAATATACAAAGACGCATTATCAATACAAAAATCGATAATAGCAATGCAAGCATAGACATTGACCCTGATATAACGAATTATTACCCAACTGCGCATTCTACTTCTGATAAGGTTTTTCTTTTGAGCAATGTTGATCTTTGGAACTCTGAATTTGGTTTTCTGGATGAGGATAACAAACTTTATGAAGTGAAACATCCTAAAGAAATCGCGGAAAAATCAAGAATCCGTGAGGCTACGGATTATGCTAAGGAAACATCGATTTCGTACATGGTAGGAGATGAATGGTGGCTGCGTTCCCCTGATACGATAGATGATGAATGTGTCTGTATAAGCAATGCCGACGGTAGAATTGAAAGCAGTTTCGTAGCTGCGAAATATGTATGGGGAAATATCAAAGATCATGGTATTGTTCCGGCTATTTGTATTCCTTACAGCGGTGCAACACTAGAAAGCATAGAAGTTACGTCGCGGCCTGCAAAATCATGGTATTTCCCAGGTGAGTCTCTTGATCTTAGCGGACTTGTCGTTACGGCAAGATACAGTGATGGCTCTAGAAAAAATGTTGAGTACTATAAAACGAACGGTTTTGAAACTGATACGGCAGGAATTTCTGAGCTGACAGTAATCTACAACGAAAAAGGCATAAGGAAGGAAACTTCTGTTCGGTACGCTGTGGAGTTCCCTTTTGACGGAGATTTTACCGGCAAATTCAAAGGCACTCCATATACGGAACTGCCAAGAGGAACAGACGGAACTGCTGGCAGTAGCGAGATGTATGCTCTTTTCGGTGATTGGCCGAAAACAAAAAAAGCACCTGATGTTTCGGTTGACATTACGAAATCTGTAGAAGTCGGCGGATTCACATATTATCTTGGAAGTGACGGCTATTTCTATGTCAATTCTGCAGGATATGGTGACGCTCTGGCTAAATATTCCGATGGAACGCCTGTAGGTCAGAACGGCCTGACCGATGCATATTTTAAGGTTGAGCCGATAAAATGGCGTATTTTAACAGATGATTACAACGGTAAAAGGTTTCTTCTTGCGGAGGACATTCTGGCTGATGTCTGCTGGTATGACGGAGATTTCAGTTTTGATTTTGATTCATGCGCCAGGACTATAAAAGGACAAAAAATCCATGCGAATAATTACGAATACTCGATACTCCGCGCTTATCTCAACGGCCTTTCATATTATAAAAGGGAAGCCGACAGTAATAAGACGGTTTTGAACGACGAATATCTTGATAACGGCTTTTTGCAGAATGCGTTTACTCCGGACTTGCAAGAATTGATTATTCCTGCGTATGTTGATAACGGCGTTCAAAGCATGGTTCATGCGGATGAAAAAGCTGACGATGACTTAAAGCTTTATGTCAGCCATGACACAACTGATAAGATTTTCCTTTTGAGCGAAGACCAGGCATCGGAAAAGGGATACGGATTTTTTGAGAAAGACAGTTATCTGACGCGCCTTCCGACCGACTTTGCAAAAGCTAACGGAGCGTATGTTCCAGTTCAAACAGGATATTATAAAAAGATTTACGGTGATTGGTGGTTGCGCTCTCCGGCTACCAATGAATCGGTACATCATGTTCTTGATAATAACCCAAGAGGTACTCATCTGCCGTATGAATCAGCAGGCGTTGTTCCAGCTCTTTTTATTTCGTCGGAACTGGAATCGGCTGAATTAATCCAGGTAGCTGAAAGTGCGGATTCTCTCATGCGGAATGCTGTTAAGACAATCCTTGAAAAAGGAAATAATTCCTCTACATGGAAAGATGGCGACTTTACGACTGAATATCAGAAGTTTATATTTGATTATTCAGCATGCGTAAAAGGAAGTACGACAAATTTTGAGACGACATTCACATACACAAAAGGTGCGCATAAACTTTGTGCAAGAAATGTAACGCTCATTGCGGATGGAAATGTTGTTGCAACGTTCCCGGAAGTCGTTTCTGCCGGTGGTTCGCCAAGGAGTTTCTCGTATTCCTGCAAACTTTCGCAAGGAACGGAGCGACTTTTCCTTGTAGGCGAGTTCAGGACTTCGGGTGGCGTGAATTCTTTTGGAACGATTAAATTTGTGGCGAAGTAGCTGGAAGCAACGGCGTTGCGGTGTAAAATGAATTTTGCACCTGTGTGGCAGAGGGGGAGCGTACAACTGTGTTCAGCGTTCCCCCTGTTTTTTAGAACGGTAATTTTGTGAGCAAAAGAACGATAAGTCCGATAAGCCAGCTGCCAATAATTTGGACGAGGATGCATGCTATAAGCGTTATTCCTAACTGGGCTTTGTACGAGAAAGTCTTTCCTTTGAAAATAGACATTACGGTCTTCTGCACTGGATAAATCACTTTGTCGAGCTGGCTCCAGATGCCGGAGCTGAAGTCCTTGTGGAGCGCATTCGCAATAAGACGAAGTGCGATGATTATGTTGAAGAACGTGATTATTGACGACGTTATTGACCATAACAGCTGGATGAGCGAGCCTATTGTGGAACCAATCCGGAACGCACCGTTAGCCACAATTGAATTGAGCAAATTCGAGACTACAGCGAGTATTCCAAGTGCTAGAGCGGGAGTAAAATCGAGGTTCGCAATATGAAGGAAACTGATTTTCCTGAAAAGATTCAGGTACGGATCGCATACCTTGCTGAGATATCCAGTGATTTTTGAGTTTCGCGCACCCGGAAACCAAGTGATAATTATCCGTATCAAACAGACAAACATATAAATTGATATTACCCAAGAAATCAGGCGAAAAATCCATAAAATTGGTGCCATAATTGCCTCCATTTGATGTGTTCGTAAACTTCAGTTTTACGAACAGGTCTGTTACATTGTCCAGATTTCCATGACTTCTGGCTGCTCCTTGAGCTCGGAAAGGAAATCCTCATCCGCGGAGACTTTCAGCAAAGAACCAGCTTTGACTGTGTAGCTTTTGTTCATGGTATCCATATGTAAATATAATGAACAATTCCCCGTAGCGCCAAATATAAAATCACGGAATTTCATCATTTCTCGCTCATTAGACACGGATGGGTTGATTTTTACGTGAATTTCCTGAATTGAATGAGTCTGAAGCGTATCAGGATTTTTTAAGTCGTCAACCAAGAATGATACAGGATCGCGCGATGTGTCGATTTTTCCGGTTACGGCGATGATAGCATCGTTGTGGAGCTGCGTCTGGAGTTTTTCCCAAATTTTGGGGAAGAAAGTCAGGTCTATCGCGCCGTCAAAATCCTCCAGTTTCGCAAATGCCATTGGCGCACCTTTTTTAGTTACGATTGGCTTTATATCTTTGAGCATTCCGATTGCCGTGTAGGAGTGGTCTTTCATCGCCTTGCCTATCATCGACGTGCGGAACGTGACGGCGCGCTCAATAGCCTTGCGGTATGTGTCGAGCGGGTGGCCTGAAATATAAAATCCGAGAATTTCTTTTTCGATCGCAAGTTTTTCGAGAGGGCTCCATTCTTCTGCTTCTACAAAAACAAACTCTGCGAATTCTTTTTCGCCTGTGTCCTCGAAAAGGCTTGCCTGTCCGTATTCTTTAGCCTCGTTTATCTTTTCCACATACTCAACAGCACGCTCCATGTTTGTGAGCAGCACGGCGCGTCCTTGTCCCAGGTTGTCGAATGCGCCTGTCTTTATTAGAAGCTCAAGAACTTTTTTGCTCACAGTTTTTGTGTCTACGCGCTGTAAAAAGTCCATGAAGCTCTTGTACGGGCCGTCTTTCTCGCGCTTCTGCACGATTTCTGCGGACGCGCCTTCTCCCAGCCCCTTAATGCCTTTGAACCCGTAGACAATTCTGCCGTCAACGACATCAAAGTAAATATCAGAGCGGTTCACGTCCGGCGGGTCTATAGGAATGCCCATCTTACGCGATTCTGCTATGTAAGCTGCAACTCCGTCCGTTGAAGTTATTTCGTTGCGCAAGTTAGCCGCCATAAATTCAGCAGGATAGTTGGCTTTGAGCCAGCCTGTTCTGTATGCAAGGACGGAGTAGGCTGCGGCGTGCGATTTGTTGAAACCGTAGCCTGCGAACGGAACCATTATTTCAAAAATATCGTCTGCGTGCTTTTCTGTAAAGCCTTGTTTTACAGCGCCTTCTATGAACTCTTTCTTTTTTCCCATAAGGACTTCCGGCTTTTTCTTTCCCATAGCACGACGCAACATGTCCGCGCCGCCAAGTGAGAATCCGGCTATCTTCTGGGAGACTTGCATAACCTGCTCCTGATAGACCATAACACCGTAAGTTTCTTTCAAAATGCCTTCAAGACACGGGTCAGGATATTCTATTGTCTCTGGTTTCCACTTTCCGTCGATATATTTGGGAATGTAGTCCATAGGACCAGGACGGTAAAGCGCGTTCAAAGCGACAAGCTCCTCAAGGCGGCGCGGCTTTGCCTGACGAAGAATCTTCTGCATTCCGGGGCTTTCAAACTGGAATACGGCAACGGAGTCTCCGCGGCAGAAAAGGTCGAATGTTTTTTCGTCTTCCTCTGAAACTTCCTCGCACTTGAAAACCGGGTCTTCTGGCTTCTTGTGTTTGTTTATGATGTCTTCCGCGTACCTGATGAGCGAAAGTGTCTTAAGACCGAGGTAGTCAAATTTAACAAGTCCGCACGGCTCAATGATGTCCATCGTGTACTGAACGCCGACTTCGCCTGTCTTATAATCTTTGAAAACCGGCGCCCAGTTCGGCAGCGCTGTAAGACCGATAACCATGCCGGATGCGTGCAAGCCTGTCTGGCGGATTACGCCTTCAAGTTTTCGCGCAAGCTCAAAAAGCTTTTGGTAGCGAGGATCATCTTTGTACGGTGCAAGAAGTCCGCCTTCGCCCGCAGGAAACTTCTCGGAAACTTCGAATGCGTCCTTAAGCTTTGCCTTAGGGTTGTCCGGAACGCATTTTTTGAGCATATTTACTTCTGAAAGCGGAATATTAAGTGCGCGTCCAACGTCGGCAATAACAGCTTTTGGCTTAAGCGTTCCGAACGTGACGATGTGCCCTACCTGCGGGTCGCCGTAAAGGTCGCGCGTGTGCTGGATAATGTCCTGTCTGTAGTCGAAGTCCATGTCAACGTCAAAGTCCGGCATGGAAACGCGCTCTGGGTTAAGGAACCTCTCAAAAATCAGTTTGTATCGGAACGGATCGATGTCCGTAATCGTCATTGCGTAAGCGACGAGCGAGCCCGCGCCGGAACCTCGACCAGGCCCGATCGGAATGTACGGCTTGGGGCGGTTGTTCACGTTGTCCCATGTTGATTTTGACCAGTTTATGAACTCCCACACGATAAGGAAGTAACCGGAGAAACCCATGCTGAAAATAATTCCCAGCTCGTATTCGGCGCGCTCGCGGATTTCGGGCGTTATCTCCTTGTACCGCTTTTTAAGGCCTTCTTCTACGATGTAGCGAACGTAGTCGTCCTGATTCTGCTTGTAGTCATCGCCGTGCGTCTGGAACTCTTTCGGAAGCTCGAACCGCGGCAGACAGTCTTTTAGTTCCTGCGTTTTGTACTGATGAATCGTCAGGTTGCACATGTTCGCAATCTTTATTGTGTTGTCGAACGCCTCCTGATTCTCCGGGAAAAGAGAGCGCATCTCCTGCTCTGTCTTGAAGTACCAGTTGCAGTTTCCGTCGCCGCCCATCGTCTGGTGCGGTTCTGTCATTATCTTCTTGAAGCCGATGCAGCGAAGACAGTCCTGCGCCTCCGCATCTTCTTTCTCTACGTAGTGAATATCGTTCGTGGCGACAAGCGGAATATCAAGCTCTTTTGCAAGCGCGATAAGCTTTTTGTTCACGAATTTCTGGTCCTCAAGCCCGTGGTCCTGAATCTCGATGTAATACCTATCTGGTCCGAAAAGATTTTTGTATCTAAGAGCAAGCTCTTTTGCATCGTCGTCTTTGCCCGCCAAAAGCAGCTGCGGAAGCTCGCCCGCGATACATGCCGAAAGACAGATAAGACCTTCGTGGTATTTTTCCAAAAGCTCGTAGTCAATTCGCGGTTTGCCGTAGTAAAGACCTTCCGTGTATGCAATTGAAGAAAGCCAGCTCATGTTTTTGTAGCCAGTTTCGTTTTCGCACAAAAGGATAAGATGGAAGTAATGCGCGTGGTGGTCACCGTCCTCGCCTTTGTGGGAGTAGGGGACATCGTTTTTTTCAAGGTGGCTTCCGTATGCGATGTAGAATTCCTCGCCGACGATCGGGTTTATGCCGTTCGCGTGGCAGATATGCTCAAAGTTCAGAACGCCGAACATGTTTCCGTGGTCGGTCAGCGCGAGTGCGGGCATATTGAGCCGTTTTGCCTTTGCAATAAGGTTGTCGAGTTTCGCGCAGCTGTCCAAAAGCGAATAGTCGGAATGAACGTGCAGGTGTACAAAGTTCGCGACCGGTGTTCCTTCCGGTGCTGGGTCAAAAACATGGATATCTGCCATTGAATGTTCCTTGTGAGTGCGGTATTTGTTTATATTATCCGAATTCTATATGATTCGCTAGTCCCAATCTGTTCATAACAATTGTTTCTTCCTACTAGAACAAAAATCATTTTTTTGATAATATTCAATTCCAGTATGAAAACTGAGCAAACAAATTATAAGAAACTCTCAAACTGTTTGTGTGCGGTTTTCTTTTTTTTGACTTCAACGGCGGAATTCTTATCTAAGGATTCCGCTTTTTTTATATGTGTTAGGGATTGTAGGGGCGGCGGAGCCGGACACCGCAAGCGACCGAGCGGAACGCGAGGAAGTGCGGAGGCTGGAGCGGTAGCGGTATTCCGCAACAAGCACGAAGTGCGCAGTTTCGAGCTACCCGAAAAGCCCGCCCGCCAGTTTTGGGAGCGTAGCGAACAAAACTGGGAAGGTCGCGTTAGCGACCGTCGGGAACGCCCAGAAGATGATGAGACTAGTTCGGTATGACACGGTTTTTTTATGAGGAGTATATATAGATGAAACGGACAGACATTAACAAGGTTTTGATTATTGGGTCAGGCCCGATTGTGATTGGTCAGGCATGCGAGTTTGACTATTCGGGAACTCAGGCGTGTAAGGCTTTGCGTGAGCAGGGCTACAAAATCGTGCTGGTGAACAGTAATCCGGCTACGATTATGACAGACCCAGTTATGGCTGATGCTACTTATATTGAGCCACTGAACGTTGAGCGTCTTTCACAGATTATTGAAAAAGAGCGTCCTGATGCGTTGCTGCCTAACCTTGGTGGTCAGACTGGTTTGAACATGGCTATGGAACTTAACAAGGCCGGTGTTCTTGATAAATACGGCGTTCAAGTTATTGGTGTAAACCTTGATGCTATTGAGCGCGGTGAAGACCGTGAAGTTTTCAAAGAGACGATGAAAAGCCTTGGCATAGACACGCCGCGTTCCGGTATTTGCCACACAGTTGAAGGCGCGGAAAAAATCGCTGAGGAAATTGGATTCCCGCTTGTTGTTCGTCCTGCTTACACGATGGGCGGTCAGGGTGGTGGCTTCTGCTACAACGTAGAGGAGCTTCGCACAATCGTAATGAACGGTCTTGATCTTTCAATGACGCACCAGTGCTTGATTGAAGAGTCGATTCTTGGCTGGGAGGAGCTTGAGGTAGAGGTTGTCCGCGATGCGAAGAACCAGATGATTGCTATCTGTTTTATCGAGAATATTGATGCTGTCGGCGTTCATACGGGAGACTCGTTCTGTTCCGCGCCGTTCCTTACAATCGATAAGGATTTGGAAGAGCGATTGAAGCGCGACGCGTTCAAGATTGTTGAGTCTATCGGTGTTATCGGCGGTACGAACGTTCAGTTCGCGCATAACCCAAAGACAGGCCGCGTCGTTATTATCGAAATTAACCCAAGAACGTCGCGTTCTTCTGCGCTTGCTTCTAAGGCGACAGGTTTCCCTATCGCGCTGATTTCCGCAAAGCTTGCTTCCGGCATGACGCTTGACGAGATTCCTTACTGGCGCGACGGCACGCTTGAAAAATACACACCGGGCGGAGCTCCGGACGGCGACTACGTTGTATTGAAGTTCGCTCGCTGGGCTTTTGAGAAGTTCCGTGGTGTTGAAGATTCGCTCGGAACATCGATGAAAGCAGTTGGCGAGGTTATGTCTATCGGTAAGACTTTCAAGGAGACTTTCCAAAAAGCTATCCGTGGGTTGGAGAACGGCCGGAGCGGTCTTGGTTTTGCGAAAGATTTTAACCGCAAATCGGCTGATGAATTGTGCGAAATGTTAAGGACAGCTTCTAGCGAAAGGTATTTCCAGCTTTACGAGGCTATCCGTAAGGGTGTTTCGCTCGACAAACTTTACGAAATCACTTACGTAAAGAAATTCTTCCTTGAGCAGATGAAAGAGCTAGTTGATTTGGAAGAAGAGATGCTCAAAACTCCTGGTCGCGTTCCGGCGGATGATTTGCTTATCCGCGCTAAGAAAGACGGATTCAGCGACAAGTATCTTTCCAAGATTCTAAAGGTCGCGGAGAAAGATATACGTAACCGTCGCAAGGAACTTGGCGTGAAAGAAGCTTGGCTTGCAGTTCCTGTTAGCGGTGTTAAGAACGCGAATTACTACTATTCTACATACAATGCGCCGGACAAGAGTGTTGCTACGACAAACCCGAAGAAAATCATGATTCTTGGCGGCGGTCCGAACAGAATTGGTCAGGGTATCGAGTTCGACTACTGCTGCTGTCATGCGGCTATGCAGCTTAAGGAACTTGGCTACGAAACGATTATCGTAAACTGTAACCCGGAGACAGTTTCTACCGACTACGACACTTCTGACAAGCTTTACTTTGAGCCTGTTACGACAGAGGATGTTCTTCAGATTTACGAAAAAGAAAAACCGTTCGGCGTTATTGTTCAGTTCGGTGGTCAGACACCGCTCAACATTGCGCGTGAGCTTCAGGAAAACGGCGTGAATATTCTTGGAACTTCGATTGACTCAATCGATATCGCCGAGGACCGCGACCTGTTCCGCCACATGATGGAAAACCTTAACATCCCGATGCCGGAAAGCGGAATGGCTGTTAATTTTGAGGAAGCAAAGGCAATCGCAGAAAAAATCGGTTACCCGATTATGATTCGCCCGTCGTTTGTTCTTGGCGGTCGCGGTATGGAAGTTATCTACGACGAAGCTACTTTGAAAGAGTATGTTGAAAAGGCTGTCGGCGTTACGCCTGACCGCCCGCTTCTTATCGACCGTTTCTTGAAGAACGCTTTGGAGTGCGAGGCTGACGCGCTTGCGGATTGCAGACCGATAATTTCTAGCGGTCTGCAAAACGGCGATGTCAAGGCTTCAAGCGGAGCGGGCCTTGACGCGACGTATAAAACGCATGTTTATATCCCGGCTGTTATGGAGCACGTTGAGCTTGCGGGTATCCACTCCGGTGACTCGGCTTGCGTAATTCCGCCTGTGAATATCCCGAAAGACAACCTTGAGACAATCAAGGAATATACGAAAAAAATTGCAGAATCACTCCATGTTTGCGGATTGATGAACATGCAGTACGCCATAGAGGACGGCAAGGTTTACGTGATCGAGGCGAACCCGCGCGCAAGCCGCACTGTCCCGCTTGTTTCAAAGGTCTGTGACACGCAGATGGCGCGTCTTGCAACCCGCATGATGCTCGGCGAGTCTTTGGAGAGCCTTGGCCTTAAAGACAAGGTAATCCCGTACTACGGCGCGAAAGAAGCTGTTCTTCCGTGGAGCCGCTTCCCAGGAGTTGACCCGATTCTTGGTCCGGAAATGCGTTCTACGGGCGAGGTTCTTGGCCTTGCAGAGACATTCCCGCTCGCTTTCTACAAGTCGCAGGAAGCTGCCGGTTCGGAGCTGCCGCATGCGCCGGCTGCGTGGGAAAACAAGAAAGTTCTTATTTCGCTCAGCAACAAGGAGGGTCAGCAGGATCAGGTTCTTAAAATTGGTAAGACATTGAAGGATCTTGGCTTCACGCTTGTGGGAACAGAAGGAACAGCTGAGTTCTACAATGCGAACGGAATAAAGTGCGAAGTTGTCAACAAAATCGGTGCGGGCCGCCCGGATGTTGTGGATATGATTATGAACAAGGAAGTTTGCCTTGTAATCAACACACCGAAAGCAAAGCGCAACTACGCCGAGGACCGCAAGACAATCCGCAAGGCTTGCTTGAAGTACAAAGTAAGCTATATCACGACTTTGGCTGGTGCTTTGGCGGCGGTACAGGGTATCGCCAGCGTAAAGAACGGCAACGGCGGTGAGGGTGGTGTCCGCAGCCTGCAGGAGTACCATTCATTAATCCGCTAGTGCGGATTAATGAATAACGAGTTTATCTGTTCTGAAGAACAGATAAATGTCGCATTCACTTATAAAAGAAGTGCGAAGCGGCTTGTAAAACGGCAGAGACAAGACAGAACGAAGAGTGCCTTGACCTGCCGTATTAAGTAAGCGCGAATCGTGAGGTTTCGCACAAATGAAAACGCAGTCTCAGAAATGCGGCTGGCGTTTTTTTATTCCCGTTCGGGAAAATAGTACCAATAAGCAGACTTCTTCTCCTTGATTTTCCCGTTCGGGAAAGTTATACTATTGATATGAGAATTATTTCGGTCGAATCAGTATCAGAGGCTGTAAAAAAACGGCGAAAGCAATTAGGTCTTACTCAATCAGAAACTGCTGCAATGTGTAATGTTGGAGCTCGTTTTTTCTCGGAACTTGAAAACGGTAAAGAAACTTTACAGATAAATAAGGTTCTGCACTGCCTAGAAATGCTCGGAATAAATCTCTACGCCGTAAACCGTGAGGATGACACCGGAGAAAATAAATGAAACTGAATGTTTTCTTTGGAAATGAAAAAGCTGGTTCGCTTGAATCAACAGAAAACCGTGGCGTGATTTTCGTTTACGATAAAAATTATCTGCTGAACAAAAACGCACTTCCGCTCTCTGCATCGCTTCCTTTACAAAGTGAAGAATTTCCCCAAAAACAGTGTATTCCCTTTTTCGCAGGGCTTTTACCTGAAGAAAATTCGCGGAAAAAAATTGCGGATTATCTTCATATATCAGAAACCAGCACCCTGAAATTGCTTGAAGCATTAGGCGGTGAATGTGCAGGACTCATTTCAATTCTGAGTGAAGATGATTCGATTCATACAGAAACAAGTTATAATTTAGATTCAGATAACTATGAACTGATTGATTCTGACAGGCTTTCGGATTTTATCGAAAAAATGAATATGCGTCCTCTTATTAAGGCAGATGATAAGTTACGTCTTTCGCTTGCAGGGGCACAGGAAAAACTAGCACTTGCAAAAAAAAATGAAAAATGGTATCTGCCATTAAATGGTGCTCCATCCACTCATATATTAAAACCGACTCGCACAGGTAGTCTTTCTTCGCTTGCAAAAAATGAATACATCTGCATGAAACTGGCAAAAAGTTTTGCGCTCCCTGTTCCAAATGTTGATTTACTGAAGATTGCAGGAAAAGAGGTTTTTGTAGTTGAACGATATGACCGAATCAATGAAGGAAACTCAATTCAACGCCTTCATCAGGAAGATTTTTGTCAGGCACTCGGTATTATTAGCACTTCAAAATATCAGAATGATGGCGGACCTGGAATTGCTGACATTTTTAATACAATAACAAAAGTTTGCACCGTTCCAGCTTTGGAAAGCCAGAAATTCCTGCGCTATGTTCTTTTCAATTATTTGATAGGAAATTGTGACAGTCACGGGAAAAACTATTCTCTTCTCTACAAAAACAGAAGTGTTGAGCTGTCTCCTTTGTACGATGTTGTTTCGACTGTAATTTATCCAGGTCTGACGGAAAAGCTATCAATGAAAATTGGAAAACATTACGAGATTCAGAAAGTAACAAAAGAAGATTTTTCTCTGTTAGCAGAAACTTTGAATATTAAATATTCTGTTTTTTCAAAAATATTTGATGACTTTGGGAAAAAGTACATAAATGCTTTTGAAGAACTGAAGAATGATAAAAAAGTATCCACAGATATACTTAATTCTATTTTTGAAGTTGTGAAATCCAGATTTTAATTCCAAAAATTCTTGAAAACGTGCGATATTTGCGGTAGTGGAAGGCTTTCCCCTGCTTCATTATAAAAACAACTGTCTTCGTGGACACTTTCATTCCCAAGGCTTGGCGTATGTTTTTATTTTGTGTATAATGAATTTGTCCGTAAGCGAAGGTTTCCGGGCGTTTTATTATGGAACCAATATTTTTAAAGCACGCGAAGAATTACCGCGATATTGGCGGAATCAAGACTTCGTCTGGCAAGATTTTGAAAAAAGGTATGCTTATCAGGGGAACTGCCCTGTCAAAACTTAGCGAGGGTGATATTCTGCGCCTTAAGGAAGAGTATAATTTACGGACAATTATCGACCTTAGGACGCGGAAAGAGGCAGAGGAGAAGCCGGATAAGAAGATTGACGGTGTATCATATCATCTGATGCCCGTGTTCGACGAGGCTGTTATCGGAATAAGTCACGAGAAAAAAGTTCACAGCATAAAGTCGCTAATCGCGCTACCATCGATGGAATCGCTGTATGAGAAGATGGTGAATCCTGAGAATCTGCCGAATATAACCGCTGTTCTGCGAAAAATCCTTCTTATGCCGGTGAATGAGTTTTCTGTCGTTTTTCACTGTTCTGCCGGAAAAGACCGTACCGGAGTGCTGGCTGCTCTTCTTTTGACGTTTCTTGGGGCAGACAGAAACGATGTTATTGACGATTATCTTTATACGAACAAAGGCAAATGGATAAAGGCGAATCTGGCGTATGTCGGTGGCGTTATTTTGAAGCGGAATCGAGTTTTTGCGCGTAAAGTGAAGAATTATCTTCTTGCGGAAGAAGCAAATATCCGAGCTTCTCTTGCGTCTATAGAAAAAACATACGGTTCGTTGGAGAATTATTTCGCAAAGGAACTGAAGTTTTCTGACGATGAAGTGATCCGAATAAAAGACAAATTTCTGGAATTGCCGTCGGAAAAATGAAGATATTCTGGCAAACTGTATAATAAGTTATGTTAGTGCTCGTCGCAGGCTGCAATGAGCAATTTTTTCTGCGAGTTTCCTGTTAAAAATCTATTGCGTAAAATCCCTTAGTTATGTCATATTTGTGCACGTTCGGAAACTGTGTGTTCAAGCATCTTTTATGGTCTAATGCAGCTTTCTGGCATTTAAGGTACTTATGAAATCAGAAATAGCCCATGTGCTGGGGCTTCTATACGGCACAAAAGAATATGACATTCTTGTAGAGACGGAGAGACAGTACCAGTGCTTAAAAGAATCTCAGAGCGAATGGTACGAAAAATCACGTTTTTTTTGCCCGGACGGATGCGGTTCGTGCTGCCACAATTTTGAGCCGGATTTGCTTGAGTGCGAGGCTTTATATATGGCTGCGTGGCTTCTGGAGAATCAGAACGACAACGCGCTCAAAATTGCTGACGAAGTTTTTCCGTTCGATAATGGAAAAACTTGCCCGTTCTTTAATGCAGATAATTCTTATCATTGTTCGATATACGGCGGTCGTCCTTTTGTGTGCAGGCTTTTCGGTGCGTCGTGCTCCGGTGGTAAAAATGGCGAGCGTGTTTGGCGGCCGTGTCGGTTTTATCCTGAAAGTATGCTTGCGAAACGGAATCCGCCGGTGGAAAAGCGGCAGTATGCTGGAAAAGAGGCGGAGAAACTGTTCTCGTCTCTGCCGCCTGTGATGACAGATGTTATGGAGCAAGCTGTCTCCGTTTCGCCGGACAGCGTGGAAACTGTTCTTTTGCGCGACCTCCTGCCTGGAACAATACGGCGGCTTCTGTGGATTTTTACAATGAACGGCAACGACAATGACACTCCGCGAGGCTCCCCGAACAACAGCGCGGCATAAACAGGGTTCGGTTTGTTTAATCTTGTGCCCGGTTTCTGGCGGAGTAGATGTTCAGTTTTGCGGTGTTTTTCGTGCGGAGTAGATGCAGCCGCAGTAATCTTGCCGCCACATTCCGTATTCTTCCGTGAGCTGGGTGCTTCTTAAAAAGCCGTTTTTCTTTTTGAAATCGGACGGTAAAAAGCGCGTTCTGTTACGTGCGGTTTCGAGCGCAAATCCAATTGTGTTTATTTTCTCCGCGTCTTTGTGCGGACTTATGCTCAGTGTCGTCGTGAACCAGTCAAAGCCGTTCGCGCATGCGTACTCGTAGGCTTTTCTCATGCGAAGCTCGTAGCACCGTCGGCACCGTTCGCCGCGTTCCGGTTCTGTTGCAAGCTCCGGTTCGTTACGCACGTTCGTTGCGTTGTAAAAATCTTCCGGGTTGTAAGCAGCTTCAACAAGTTTCACACTGCTGGAAACCGCGGCGGGAAAACGTGCTAGAAACTTTTCAAGCTCAGTAAGACGCCTTTCGTACTCTTGCTGCGGACTGATATTTGGATTGTAGTAATAGATTGTTATGTTGAAAAATGGAACCAAAGTTTCCAGACAGTACGAACTGCACGGTCCGCAGCAAGCATGAAGCAGAAGCGTCGGTTTTCGCTGGGGGGTACCAGATTCTGGTGCGGAGTTTTGTGGGGATTTTGTATAATCTGTGGCATTTTCAACGCCGCCGGAAACTGAATTGCTAGTTTGTGGAGTGCCGCCAGAAACTGAACTTTCGCCAGGAACTGAGCTGCCGCCCACTCGCGACACCTCAAAAGGCGCACTGCAACCGCTCAGCGACTGTAGTATCTGTTCCATCTCTCGCTGGTAGTTTCTCTTCGCGTTGCCAGAACATCCGTCTTTATAGTTTCCTGCCATCTGCGCCTCGACCGCTTGTTATGTCACACCATTTTCAGTAAATCTGCGAACTGTTTTATCTCGTAATCTGCGCCGGTTACGTCGCCAAACCCATAAGATGCGAATATAAACTTCACTCCGGCTTTTTTTGACGCATCAAAATCACCTACTGTATCACCGACATAATAGACATCATCAAGCCCGTTCCGCTCGATAACAAGCTTTATATTCTCGCTTTTTTGGAGTCCAGTGCGTCCGAAGCATTCAAAATCACGGATAATATCAGTTATGCCGTTCTTTTCCATGACAAGCTCAATATATCCGTTCTGGCAATTGCTTACAATGTAAAGACCGCATTTACCGGGCTTGCCGTGTTTGTCGTCACCGGCAAGCGCACGTAAAGTCTCTCTTACGCCAGGAAAAGTAATATCTTTTGTGTTGTTGACTATCGCTTCGTGTTCGTATTTACAGCACAATTTCAGAAGAGCAGTTTTCTTATCAGCATCGATGGGGCCGAAAAGGTCGTCAGCAATCACATTCATCGGCTTTCCGAACTCTTTTTTCAGACTGTCAGCTGTAATAACAAGATCCTTTAGTTCAGGGACCGCAGTCTCTTTCAAGGCGCGGTTCCAACCAACTGCAACGACCTCGGTGGAATCCCACAAAGTACCGTCAATGTCAAGAATAAAATTTTTCATTTTCGATTGTCACTCTTTCTGTGTTCCAACGACTATTTCCGTTTTCCGAAAAGACGGAGCAACCTTATGAAGATATTGATGAAATCCAGGTACAGTTCAAGTGCGGCAAAAATGGCGAGCTTTTGAAAATTCTCAGAGCCATCGTCGTGAATCGAAATTTTCATGAATTTCTGAGTGTCGTATGCTGTAAGTCCTGCGAAAATACCAACGCCAAGAATCGATACACCCCACTCAATAAGTGATGATTTAAAAATCAGGTTCAACACGCTAACTGCTAGAATTCCGATAAGTCCCATTCCAAGATAGCGACTGTATTTTGAGAGGTCGGATTTCGAGAAAATGGCGTACACGCTCATGGCAAGAAACATCACAGCCGTCGCAAGAAAGACTCTCGTTATCGACCGTACTGAATACAAAAGGAAGACTGATGAGAGGGTCATTCCGTTCACGACTGAGTACAATACGAACAGTAGCATAGCGACAAGTGGAGAAAGTTTACGAATAGCGGCAGAAATTGTTACTACAAGAACAAGCTCCCCGATGATAAGACCGTAAATGAGCCAGCTGCCATAAATTGCGTTAAGCAATACTTGAGACGAAACTGTGACATATGCGGAGACAGTCGTTATAATCAGTGCGATAAACATTCGTAAATATACGCCTGTCATAAATTTACGCTGTACTTCCGGTTGTGCCTGATTTAAAGTTATAAATCCGTCCATAGCAAACTCCTATGTATTTGTCAAAATAATTTGCGCCAGTTAATCTTGTGATTAGCGCGAGTTCAGATACTCCATTAGGTTTCTAATAGAATTTAACAATTTACGGAGATTCTGTAAAGTGAAACAGTGAGTAACAAGCGGACTTAGGTGTGATTAGTAATGAAGCTTGTATGAGCTCCGAGTTTGCGTTTATGAATCGTGTTTGTGCTTGTTTTCAAGTCGTTGTTGTCTCTGAGAAACACATTATGCTCACGAATCGTTTTGCGAAGTCTTATATCAACCCGATTTCTGGAATGGTTGCTATCATCGTATTTTATGGTAGAATATCAGAAAATGACATCGTTAAAATCTCGAAAATGAGTTTTTAAGATGTCTGTATTTCTATATATTATAGAAAACTTTCGGCAGCTTTTCACTGCGATTTGAACTGCATTTTTAGTACATGGCGGTGCAAGTAGTCTGCGGGCGAGGATTATGGATAAGAATTGGTCTGAGAAAAACAAAGAAATACAGAAACTTCTCTCAAAAAAAGCGACTTTCAAAGATGCCGTTGAAAAACTCGTTTCGTTCAGAGTAGAGATGTTCGACCAGATTACTCATATCGTCAGGAATTATCCGGATGATGCGTTTTACCAGATGCCTTTTGCAGGTGTGAAAGGTTTGCACAATAGCACGCTGGCGTTTTCCATATGGCATACATTCCGCATTGAAGATATTGTGGTTCATGAAATGATTATTGGCGATACTCAGATTTTTTTCACCGACGGTTTTCAAAAATCCATCCGCTCCCCGATTATTACGACGGCGAACGAGCTTTCTGACAGTGAAACAGTAGAGTTCAGCAAGCAGCTGGATATAAAAGAGCTTTACCACTATGCGCAAAAGGTGATGGAATCTACAAATCTGATATTGCGGAATCTGGAATATCCCGATTTGAAACGGAAATTCGGGAACGAGATGATTGAAAAACTACAAGCTACCGGTTGTGTCAGTGATGATAAAGAGGCAAGCTGGCTCATTGAATACTGGTGCGGAAAAAATGTCTGCGGATTAATCAAAATGCCGCTAAGCCGTCACTGGATAATGCATATTGAAGCGATGCGGCGTATAATTAAAAAATTGGAGAAGAATTAGCAGGCTCTACGACTGACGCGGAGTCTTTGGGTGATTATCATGAGTATAGGATTAAAGAGAGGAACTGTCTGTCTTGAAAAACACCAGAAAGCTTGGGAAGACAGCGCGGAACAAACGATTGCAGAAATACAAAATGCTTTGGACGGAATAGATGCGGATGTACAGCACGTAGGCAGCACTTCGATAAAGTCCATAAAGGCAAAACCTATTATCGACATTGCCGTTGGAGTTCCTGATTTTGAGTCTGTTTCTGCGCGGAACGATAAGCTTAAAAAAGTGTGTATTTTTCCTGCAAGCTGGGGTTTTGACGACCATCCCGAAGAACTGTTGTATGTCAAAGGCGATTTTGAAAAAGATACGCGGACTCATCATATTCATGTCGTATTAAAAACTTCAAAAGAGTGGAAAAACTATCTGAATTTCAGGGATTTTCTTAACGCAACCCCAAGTGCCGCGCGCGAATACGAGGCTGTAAAGGACAAGCTTGAAGCCATGTATCCTGATAACCGGGAAAAATACACTGCCGGCAAAAGCGAAATTATTGCGAAACTGCTTGAAGAAGCTGAAAAATGGCGTGAGGTGACGCGCTTGGAATTGTGTGAAAACACTTGCGGGGCAACGCGCGCGGGTATATGCGAGAATGTGCGTCAAGACGTGCGCCAGTTTCAGGGGCAGGATATGCGGTTCGGTTCAACGATTGTGGAAGTTGATGAAACAAACGTTTTTGACGCAGCGCGGATTCATTCAGTTTCGTGGCAAGAGTCTCACCGCGCATTTTGCAAAGCCGATTTTGTCGCTCTTCATACACCGGAACGCCAGCGCGAATATCTTTTGGGGAAGCTTAAAAACGGATACAAGCTTTATATGCTTTTGGACGCGGAGCCTGTTGGCATTGTGGCCGTAAAAGAAAGCCTAATAGAAGACCTTTACGTCCTTCCCGAAAAACAGAACAAAGGATACGGCTCTGCGCTTTTAGAATTCGCGTGTACAAAATGCGCGGGTACTCCGACTCTATGGATTCTGGAGAACAACGTGAACGCCGCGCGTCTTTACCGCCGGAAGGGCTTTACGGAAACCGGCCACAAGAACGTCGTCACAAACGGCCTTGATGAAATCGAGTTCGCAAAACATTAGAATCGCAAAAAATTACAAAAAATCGTAAAAAAATGAAATATCATTTTTGTGCGTTATAATCTGTAAAGGAGAATGAAAATGGGACTTTTTGATATGTCAAAAGGTAGCGGTGTGGGGTTCGTGAAAATTAAGAACACGCAGAATTTTACGAATCAGGATTTGTTGGACAAGCTTTCTGGAATTAATGTTAGCTTTGGTACTCCGCAGATGGGTGACATAAAGGGTACACAGTCTGTAATGTACAAGAAAGTTTCTGAGAAATTCGACGTTTTTGTGCGCGTTGACGGAAACAGCGTAATCATGGGCAAAATTGGGACTGACGGCGTGAGCAGTATGGCAACGGCAATGTCTATGATGGTTGATATGTTCGCGTTCGATGGCGCTAAAGACGAGGGAACTTCAAAGGCAGACCGCGCTGTTGACGAGCTTGGCGAAATCATTAAGAAGCTTGAGGCTGGCGAGACTGTTACCGAAAGCAATGTTACGGCGTCTGTGAACACCTCATCTGGAAAAGCCATTGAGTACTACATGGACCAGAAGATACTTTCCATTAATCCGAAGTTCGATATTTACACAGAGCAGCACGAGCCTGTTTATCACGTTGACGGAAATATTACCCGTCTTGATTTCAAGGTAAAGAATTCAGCCGGTATGGAAGTTGCGGAGATAAAGAAAAAGCTTATCGCCATCCTGCCTGAATACACGATTCTTCAGAACGGAAACGAAATCGGAATGCTTAAGAAAAAACTTAAGCTTACAAGCCCTGAGCTTGTAGGAACGCTCAATGGGCAGGAATTCAAGCTGCAGGGCGATCTTATGGGCTTCAATTTCGATGTTCTTGTTGGTAGCAAGAGTATCGGACGCATTGATACGGCTCAGACAATCTGGGCGGACTGTTATCGCATCCAAATTCTTGACGAAAGTTACAAAGACTTGATGATTGCTATCGCTGTCATTTGCGACAATGTAGTGGACGCGTCAAAGAGCTGATTATCTGATTCAATGCCGAAGGGACGACAACCCCGTTCTAGTGAACTGTGGTTTTCTTCCCTTCGGACATCCTATCTTTCCGCATGTCTTCTGGAAGCGACAGCAGTTCATGCGTAAAGTGCGGCAGTGGCGTAAGTTCGATGGATTTCAGGTCATCAAATAAATCTGCCTGTTTTTGCTGTTCGATTTTTTC
>JAIKVO010000089.1 GCA_024685655.1 Treponemataceae bacterium | reverse complement strand
ACATTCAGAAAAACTTTGTGCGGGTCGCAAAAGACATTCGCGGTGCGCGTTGCATAGGTCACTTGTGGCACACAGAGGGCCCACGCAGCGCGCCACAAAACGCCCACTGAGTCGCGCGTATTCCGCCTAAAACTTGATCCGTAGAAACCGGATGAAGTTTATCACCGCGCGGATTGCCTCGTCGCACAAAACCGCGACGAAAACACCGATTATTCCGAGCTTGAACACAAAGACAAAAAGCGCGGCGAGGCCGACGACCATAACCGTTCCGAAAATCTGCGTAAAAAGCATCCATTTCGTGTTGCCGTAGCCGCGTATTCCGTTTCCGACAATGATGTTCCCGGATTTACCAAAAAGGTTCACCGCGACAAGTATTATATAAATCACCGACATCTCGATGACTGCTTCATCTGTGGTGAACAAGCTAAGCGTAAGTCGCGGGAAAATCGATATGAAAATAAGCGCGAACGCGGCTACAAGGAACGACCACTTTATTGAAGTTTTCACGATGTTTCGGTAAAGCTTGAAATCTTTCGCACCTGTCGCCTCGCCTGTAAGCGTCAGTGTTCCGCTTCCAATTGATCCGATGATGACAACGAAAATAACTTCCACAGTGAAAACCATTGAGTAGATTCCAGCCGCGGTTTCGCTAATTGTATTCAAAATCCTTATTATGCAAAGATTTCCGGCATTCCAAAGCAAATCTTCGAGCGCAGTGTTCACGCCAAGTTTTATTGAACGCAGATACGGCATAATTTCCGCATGAAGAATCTGCTTCAAGCCAGGGCTCGTAAAAAACTTCTTCCGTTTTGCGATTGTCACATACAACATGTAAAACGCGCCAACATACTCGGCAATCGTTGTTCCAAGCGCGGCTCCGGCAATCTCCATGCGCGGAAAGCCGAACTTTCCAAAAATCAGGAGATAATCAAGTATGATGTTCAGGACAGACCGGATAATTCCATACGTTACAAGCGGTTTTGTGTAGTTCGATGTTTGGAAAACAACGCTGTACGAAGCACCCAATCCAATAATCAGGAATACAGGCGAATAGATTCTTGTGTATGTGACGCACAAATCCATTACAGTCGGAGAAACGCCCATCAGCGTGAAAACGAGCGGACTGCAGAACATCCAGAAAAGAAACAGCAGAACAGGAATGACATTATGGAACTTTACCATAGAAGCCGCGTACTGCTTTGCTTTCTCTATATTTTTTTCGCCAACAGCCTGACTTATCAAAATTGACGCGCCCATCGAAAGCGAAAACACAAAAGACATCGTTGTCCAAACAGGAGCAGTGGCGTTTCCAACCGCGCTCATGTACAGAATATCCATCCGTCCCAAGAAGATTCGGTCGATGAACATCTGAATCTGAGAAATCAGATTGCTCAACATTATGGGTACAAAAATTTTTACAAGCTTGTTTTTGTATTCGGTTTTAAAAAGCATTTAACTCTCCTTATTGACGCTTGATAATCGTTAGCAAGCGTCAAAACGGCTGAAGCAAGGCTTTAGCGAAGCGTGCCCCGCTAGTAGCTTCGCTGCGAATAGATCAGACGTATTTCTTCGACAAGATTCCGTCCATAAACTTCGCAACCAAGGCAATTCGGGTGAAGCTTGTCAAGGAAATATTCTGAAAGGTGCGGGACGAGTTTCATGCCGTCAATTATCTTTACGTTCTTGTATCTTCCGGCAATTTTCTTTACTTCCTCGCAAAAACTCATCAGAACAGGGATTCCCTCTACAGAATCACCACGCCATATTGGAGAAATACAGATGACTGGAATATCGTTGCCATAAATCTCCATGAGTGTTTCGTAATACTCTTCTATAGGCTTCATGTTAGAGTCGCCATATTGGTTCGTTCCGAGCGCGACAATGATTTTATCAGGATTGTAGCCGTCCATCTTCATCAGCGATTTTTTGTCGTAAACATAACCGCCAATTCCCTGATTGATAATGTCGTAATTCAAAAGTCTGTTTGCCACACTGACATAAGTGCAAGAAGAACGGAGCGGACCGTATCCCTGAGTGATGGAATCTCCGAGCCACAAAACTTTTTCGTTTTTAGAGGCACGCTTTACGGCAACATCAACGGAAAAATTGCGTAGCAGCACGGTCGCATCGGCAGGAAGATAAATCACAACAGATTTTTCACCTTCCGGCAGTTCCCATTCAATTTTTCCTTCATCATTGATACTTTCAACGTAGACGATATCTGTGATAAGTCCGTTTACCATGAGCTCAAAGGAGTCAAGAGAACCTTTCCAAATTATCTTGTATTCAAAAGAAACCTTTGTTGCAGATGTCGTGAACTCAAGTGTTTTCGCCGTAGAAGCGGTGCATCGCTCATACCAGAAATCAGAAGCACCCTTAAAATATTCAACTTGTTTTTTCGAATACTGGAAAGCTTGAAGATATCCGTCTTCAACTTCCTCAAACTCATACGCACCAAAATAAATCTTTTTCAGTTCTTCATTCGTCAAAATCATTTCTACACCTCATAAATTCAGCTATTACACAGAGATACAATACTCATTCCCTACGCAAAAAAACAGTTTTTTCTAAGCTACACAATAATATGTAAATTATTGTATCATTCTCGAACCGTTCTGAACAAGTCTTAACAAACATAAAAAAAAGTTATCTCAAATTGTCACCTCATGATATAATTTTCCAAAGAGTAATCAAAGTTGATTGTCTCTGCTTCTACTTTTCTCAGGAGGAAAAGCTATGAAAACCATTCTAATCACCGGTGCCGCCGGAGGGCTTGGCATCTGTCTTGTACGTGAATACCTTTCACGAGGATATAAAGTTTTCGGAGCGGATATCGGGCGGCATCCAGACACCGAAAAGCTGATTGAAGAAACAGCCTGTAATTATCAGTTTTTTGAAACGGATGTTGCGGACACCACTTCCGTACAAGAGCTTGCGGCTCAGGTTGCATCACAGACCGACTCGCTTGATATAATCATCAATGCCGCGGGTATTTTGCGTCCTCAAAGCGAAGACGTACTCGAAGCATTTGATATAGACGGTTCACGAAAATTGTTTGACATTAACTCCTTAGGCCCCCTTCGTGTTGTTAAAGCATGCATCAACCTTTTACGCCACGGAGAAGAAAAACTCCTGATAAACATAAGCTCTGAAGCCGGAAGCATGACAACCCACGCGGATTACATCAACCGCTATGATTACTGCATGTCAAAAGCTGCGCTCAACATCCAGTCCATTATCCTGCAACGCTATGTGAAACCCGAAGGCATCCGCGTCCTGTTGTTCAACCCTGGCTGGATGCACACACCGATGGGCGGTCCGAATGCACCGATAAACCCGGCTGATTCCGCGCACGGCATTGCTGACTTTGCAGAATCGCTTCGCAAAAAGCCATTAGAAAGCGGCAATCCCGCCGAAGGCATGTTCTGGGACTACGACGGAACAGAACGCGCGTGGTAACACAAATCACACTTTTACCTTAAACAAGCCATGATGATTGCAGTACGCATACAGATATTTAACACGCGACCGCTTGAATCTTGCTTCGGCGGCTTGCTCCGGGTATAGTTTCACAAACTGCACGCCTTGATCGGACACCGCCGCAATGAACGAAATGTAATGCTCTTTCGTCATCGGATGATCAAGATGCACGTAATACTCGTCCTCAACCGATTCGACGCAGATGACATGCGAAGTGTCGGCAGTCTCCGAAACTCGTGCGCCGTCAGCTGCCGGTTCCTCACCAGCAGCTGGCTGCTGCGAGCCTGTCACGTTTTCGAAAGTTTCTGTCTCCGGCTCCAGCGGCGGCAACGTTATTCCGCAGCAGCTTATCATCGCCTCCCCGATTGTGCGAATTACGTTGCCGCAAACCGGGCATACATAAAACTTGCTCTTGAACATATTGGAAACTCTGTTCCTGTTCTGAATGCACTCACCCGACAACAGCTCGATAACAGAAATATCGAGCGCCTTCGCAAGCGGCTCAACAAGGCTTATGTCAGGGAAGCCCTGCCCTGTTTCCCACTTACTCACCGCTTTGCCGGTCACAAAGATTTTCTCAGCAAGCTCTTCCTGCGTCATTTTTTTGCTTTCACGAAGCTTTTTTATCACGCTCCCTGTAATGTAGTTGTCTATCATATTCACCTCCAAGCCCGCATTCCAGTTTGCAGAATAATGGTCGGCACTACAGTTTGCAGCCGCATTCACCTTATCCGCCCCACTCACTGCACACACCGCAATTGCGCGCTCACTGCGGTCGCGAGCTTCTTTACAGGTGCACTTTAGCACACACAAAACGCAAACACTACCTACGATTCGTGGAGCATTTCTCATTTATCGCATAAAATCCCAAAGCCGTTTTTTGTTTTAATAAATATAAACTGTATAGCTCTGGTTCAGCTCAAACCCGAACTTGAATGCAATATCTCTGGAAATTTCTGTCTGCGCATCCCAGTGAACTAAAAGCGCGCGAGCTTCGCAATCCTTGAGCATTTCGTTTATGCAATGATTTGCGAGTCCTTTCCTGCGGTAATCTTCAAGGGTTGAAAAATCAAGCTCAACTTCATTTTCAAAACTGATGAAAGAAGAAGCCGATGAAACAATTTTTCCGTTATGCCATATAACCGCACCTGCGCCATTTGCTGCAAAATCTTCCGCGCTTTTATAATTCTGTCCGTGAGCAAATGGCTTTTCTTCAAACTCTTTCTCACCGAACTTTCGCATCTCAACCCCGGATGGAAGCTCGCCTAAATGCGGAAAAATAAAATGATTCGCAGGTTTCATTTCATAGCGCACATAAGTTTCTGTATCCGGATTTTTCTGCTGGATAAAGTTTTCCCACTGCTCCGAAAGACAAACCAGATGTCGTCCGCATTTCGGAGTGCAAAGCTGATTGAAAAGAGCTTCGTTCGGCTCGCCCGAAAGATAAGTAAACAATGCTTCTGCTATAGAGCCGTTTTCGTAAACATGATTTTTTCCAAAAAGCCCTGCCTCGCAGGAACGTAGTAAAAGTGGCGTTGATTGTAATCTGTTATATGTTTTATACACTCTGAACCTTCATATAAAAAAAATCTTTCCCGACTCTTACTTCTGATATTCTTTTAATTCCTCCAAAAAATCTTTGTAATCATCATCTGACCAATAAAAAGTAAGTTCTTCCTCAGAAAAGTCTTCAGGTTTCTCACGCATAAAGCAATTCCCTGTATCGTAGCCTAATTTCCGCAGCACAGTCTCTGCAAATTCTCTGAAAAACATGCCGATTCCGGTTATGATACTCCCGTCCTCTATAATACCTTTGTGTATGAAATTATCTTTTTCCACAAAATCAAACGTATCTGCCATCTGCATGAAATAACCTGAAGTAAACTTCTTTCCTTTAAGCACGCCTGCTTTTGACAGCAGGATCGGCGATGATGAAATTGCAGCAAATAAAACCTTCGAATCAATACCGCTCTTCAGGAAAGCAATTAGGCGATCATCAAACAATGGAGCAAGTGGATTTATTGTGCCCGGCAGAATCACACATTCATAATCTGTGATATTTACTTCTGCCGTTGTTTTAGTTGGTAGGATTCGTAAACCCTCCTCGCTAAGGTATTCTTTATTTTCGCTCGCGATATAATCTATCGTTTCTCCAAACCATATCGTTAATGCTGATGTTAGGCATGTTACTTCCTGCAAAGAGAAATTCGGATACAGCAACATAGCAATTTTTCTGTTCATTTTTCCAACTCCTTGATATCTTCCTCAGAGAGCTCCCGGAGTTCTCTGTTATTCACAAGGTAGATTTTTCTTACCACATCAATCTTTCCTTCTTTGATAAATGTAACCAGACTTCGAAAATGGAAAAAAATCTGATTTAGTTTGGAAATAAACGTGTTTTTTAGTGTTTTTACGGGCTTTTATATGTCTTTAAAAAATTATGTTATCCGGCGCCAGCAGTAGGCACTCTCGTATGGCGGCATTATACTGAACGGATCAGGATTATCAGCGTTCTTGCCTGCATAACCTGTTGAACCGGAGAGAGAATGACTGTGCTCAAGGCAAAAATTTACACGCGCTTTTGGCTGAGTAGCCCATGCGTTCTGTAGTATGTCTGAATTGTTAGTTCCGCTACTAAGCTTACATATAGTACCATCAACTTCTCTGACCAAAGAACCATCGCCATCGAAACCGAGGAAATCAATATAACCATTATTGCTTCCACCGGAATTCACTGCCAACTCCCCTTTGCCATGCTTGTGCTTCGGGACATTATTTATACTCAGCGTCTTTGTGCTGCTACCGCCAGAACTGCCGATAGCAGCCATGCCGTCATTGTCACCTTTCGCCCAAATGAATTTCGCCTGTATCCTCGTCCAGGTCCAATCGATAGATGTAGAGCCGTCAGACAGTTTCCAGTTCTGAGGATTATCGTTGTTCTCCGACCAGTAAAGCATTCCGACACGGAAAATGCTCTTCATAAGGGCTTTTTCCGCAGTTATAGTAAGCGATCTGGCATCAGACAGACGCGAGTCGTTGCCCATCACTATTTGCGAAGACGACGCATTGCCTGATGCTGGAACGTTTTTCGACGCAGCTGTGCCTAATGAAGGTTTATTAGAGAGATCCGCGTAGCTCCCTGTCTTAGCGACAGATGCCACCGTCGCGTCATTGAGTATCATGCGCCATGAGGGGCTAAAGGAAGAACCGTTACAAATGTATTCCGCCGTGCTTTTTGTCGGGAAAACAGAATAACCGCTCGTAGCGGTAAATGAAGCTGTTGGGCTTGAATGTATCCTCAACCGGAACACACCTGTGTTATAATTAGATGCAAAACCCATGAATTCAATTAAAACCCCGGCAAGTTGTAATTCGTAATTCTTTCCGTCAATTTGCAGCTGTAATATATCATTATCAGCATAACTCCAACCTGTCGGAATAACAATGGTACAATTTGAATTGCTCGGTATATACTTCTTAGTCGTTATCAACCATGACATAAGCGTTTGCAGAGTTATTCTTTGACACTTCGTGGAACCGGTTTGTACGGTTATACTTTGTATATATTGTATGCCCTTATACCCGGCGGCAGTAATAATGTTGTCGTCTCCAATAGTAACTCCGCTGTTCTGCAATGCTCCGGCGGTTCCATCCCATCTGGCTACCGCGTTGTCGGTTTTTGTAGCACCTATACCGAAGACGGACGACATTTTTCCTTTTACATAGTTCCAGAGTTTGCTTACAGGACGGCGGTGGTAGGTTTTGTTCGTAGTGCCGCCACCAGCATATTGGGATACATAAAAATCATTGTCAACTGGGTCGCTGGTTGCTTCTGTAAGCGCGTTGATGAAAGCATTCGCGGCATCGACGGCGGTCGTTTGACCTGTTCCGCCATAGGCAACCCCCATAGTTTCCACGGAAACTTCTGCGCTTCCGTCGAACGTCTTACCGTTTACGCTGATGGAGTGATTCACTTGGTCTGCCGATGTCGCATTGCCGGAGAATGACGTTGCCATGACGGTTCCTTTTACCTTCAGCGTCATCGCTGGTACACCGCCGGCGCTATCTGGCGAAGACGAAGGATTTGCCGTAAGGAATGCATCAGCGTTGCTGTCGGAGAAAGAGCTTTTGACGCGGAGAACCCCCTTGATAACTGATTGTGTCGCCGTCACTATGAAGTTCGTTATCTTAAGTATGAAGTCGAACACTCCGTTCCGT